>DAOWIV010000238.1 GCA_030640725.1 Methanosarcinales archaeon
AGGTAGTGCACGATCGTGAAGATTCGATCTTCAGGACTGGCTTGTAAGTAAGTGGGCACGATGCGCTGAGCCAAAAATTGAGATATAGGGGTACCCATGCGCTGAGCCTTTTAGGGTGCACGATGCGCTGAGCCATTCCACCTATTTGTTGACAGGGCATAAGAACCGGAACTTCTGGAGTATCTGTAGGGTTCCCATCTTCATGGCAGGTGTTATGTCATTTAGGCATAGCCTGAGATTGTTCTTCTTTGCCTGGATGAAGATACGAAAGGTATTCTTTTTCTGGAGTGCGAATAGAAGAACCTGCGTCGTAAAGAGGCAATCGAGATTCTGGATCGCTTGAAGGAAAAGTCAAAGTTCGTGTAGTGGAATGATGACGTGCGTAAGGGGAGTTTCGGATTGTTGCGAGGAAAATCGAAGAGAAGAGCAATCTGAGGAATGCCAGGCTCGTTGTTTTCGATCTGGAGGATATGTGGAGCTCCTATCTTCATGGCAGGTGTTATGTCATTTAGACATGTACCCATTTAGTCTGATGCCTAACCGATACTTTTAAATGTTATGATGGAAAGGGCTAATAGCGCGCGTCAGTTGTCCCATAACAAACGCGTACTGAAGATGTGAAGAACGATCAGGACAGATGCATGGTAGCAGTTACATGTGAGGCGTCGAGAGATGAGGTGATAACGCTAAGAGTAATGCTATGCGAGTTCTGTCGTTTGATGTATGTACACAAAAGGAGGTACAAAAGAAATGAAACGAACAAGATCGGTAATGCTTGTGGCAATACTCCTGCTTTCAGCGATGGTGGTGTTTGTAGGTACGGCGGCAGGTCAGCATACCCATACGATATCTGGAACCATAACAGACACCTATAACCATCATTGTGTCGGGTGTACCGTCGAAATAACACCATCGGATGGATCACCAGTGGTTTGTTGCGTTACAAACGAAGCGGGATGTTACACATTCCAGCGCACATGCAGTAGTGGGCAGAGTGGCGGGGTTACATACAAGGTTTGTGCATGTGGGCAATGCATAGGTACGTATGAATGTCACAAACACAATGATTGTACGATCACGTGTTTAGGTCACTGTACGTGTTGCAATCCGATCCCCGAATTCACCACAATAGCCATCCCTGCTGTCGCGCTGCTCGGACTCTTTGCATTCTACCGCAGAAAGCAGAAGAAGTGAACCGGGAAACAAATCCTCGTTTCCCACCTTTTTTTCCACCAGTCGAGAATATCGCAGTTGCCGTACTTTCGGATATGTATGGTCGATGTGAACCGGTTGACTCTGCACAAGGTGAGACGACTCCGGTCGGGGATCAGAGGAGCCGGATCTTCGAGGACGACGGCAGATACGTGCTGAAGACACCGCGCTTGCAGCGGTGCGGTCGTACCGGGAATGGGGACTGGTCGCGGTTGGGGGTAGATTGGGTGGGTGAGACTTGTTCATTTCTGTGGTTGATATTCTGGTATTTGAACACATATTCATCTAATCTGATAACTTATTGACCGATACCTTTAAATATGATGACAGAGATGAGTGACACGCACATTCGTGCCAGAGGTGGTACGAGATGATAAAAATGAAAAGCATATACAGAAAAACAGGAATGATTGTGGCAGTGCTGGCGCTGCTTGTTGCCATGTCCGCGCCAGCTGCGATGGCTGATGAAACTCCCCCGGAAAGCGATCCCCCACAGATAGATGCTTATTGGGATAGTGATCAAAATATTATCGTGGCTACAGCCTGGGATTTTGGGAATCAGGATGACAAATATCATCAATTCAAGTGTTATCTGGACGGGGGTACAACACTTACCGGTACCATATTTATACCTAAAAAGGATGGTACGGAAGTAGTGGTTGGTGATGGTTCCTATTATAAATATACACAAACGTTCGAATTGGCCTTGGAAAATACTGATGACACAGGGAGGGTTTGTCTGTATAAGGGAGGGATCGAGGGATCAGATCAAACGGAAATAACATCTCCGCGTGGCTGCGATACTGTCACGGTCGATGATCCATACATCCCAGAATTCACCACAATCGCAATCCCCGCCATCGCGATTCTCGGACTCGTTGCATTCTACCGCAGAAAGCAGAAGAAGTAAACTCGGGAAATCAAATTCTATTTCCTACTCCTTTTTCTTTTTTCCCCACGTAACTACATTTATGACCTCACTTGACGAACGCCTGAACACAACCGCGCTCACCACACTCACCGGCATCGCGCTCGTCTACCTCTGCTCTTACATTCACCCGAATCTACCGGCAATCGCACTCCTCTCGGCAATTCCGCTCTACTTCGTGATCCAGCGCAATCACGCACGCCACAACCTCCTCGAAAGAATCTGGCATCTCGACGGCGCATGGAAATACGTCTTCCCGTTTGCGATCTATCTCGTGATGGGTGATCTGACCCGCGTAATACTCCCGTGCTTTGAGGAATATCATATCTGCCTCGCCTACTGCCTGCGAACCATTGCTGTTGGCTACATCCAGATTAGATACCGGAGCCTGTACGCGGAACTAGCGGAGAGGCGGCTCGATGGCACCTCGGTTCTCATCGGCGCGATTATATTC
>DAOWIV010000047.1 GCA_030640725.1 Methanosarcinales archaeon
AGATGTGTTCGCAGTTGGCGCATTTATGAGGCATAACAAGTATTCTCACGTTCATCGGTATTCTTTTTATCTGTCGCACGAGGTGGTTGGCAACGCTTCAACTGATGCGATGTTATGATGAATCGGCAATTCCCGGTAAGCCTACAATTCCTTCACCATTGCGATCTCATCGCAATCAGGGAACTTCGGACATTTGATGCATTCGCCCCATACCTTGTGCGGAAGCACATTCTTATCAACCTCCACAAACCCGTATCTCTGAAAATAGCCGGGTGCGCGGGTAAGCGTGAAGATCGTAGTGATTCCGAGTTCCTGCGCCTCGCTCATGGACGCATGTAAAAGCAGCGAACCGATGCCCTGATTGTGCGCATCCTGCCGCACTGCAAAGGATATGACCTCTGCAAGGTTATCCCAGCAGACATGGAGAGCGCAGCACCCGAGCAGTTGATCTTCGCTTGCACAGACCGTAAAATCCCGGATTCGGTCATATAGCTCGCTACGCGATCTCGGAAGCATAGTCCCGTCCATGGCATATCCATTGACCAGTTCATGCACCTGATCCACATCCTGCACCACCGCCTTCCGGATATGATAATCCGTGCGATGCTTCGTATGACGTCCTGTATTTATATGATCACCTGCGCTTCTGCCCCATTCTTGTAACCAAGAGGATCAATGCGAATATAGCGGCAAACACGCAACCACTCAACAGATATCTGAAAGCCGTTGACTCTGCAAGCCGAACGTTCCATTTATCGCTACTGCCACCGTCATCTGGCGATGATTGTGATGATGATTCGTTTTCATGCGCGGATTCTTCTGCATCTCCCATGGTCCTGACGTATTCAGGATCCTTGAACTGCGAAAGCCCGCGCAGGTGCGCAACCCCGCCCTTCGCATCCCATGACACCAAGTCCAGTTTCGCAATCAGGATGGTGTGATAGTCTCCCCCGATCTTCTTCATATACACAAACCGCCTCTTATCAGGATCGTCTCCGTACATTTTTTCCTGTTTAACTGTTTCATCCCCTTTGTACAGTGTCAGAATGGCGTTGTTGTCAGCAATAGACTCTACCCCAAGTTCGTATCCTTCTTTCAAAGGTTCCAGATCGCCTTCCCCGATGTTTACAGACACATCACTGATCAAAGGGTAATCGAATGACCGATCAGGATCGATGTACTGTTCAACAATCACCGAGACTGTGTTTGAGGTAGTGTCGGTTTCTCCCAGCGATATTTTTATGATATCGTAATTAACGTCACCAAGCTCCTTTTCATATATGTAAGAACTCTTTTTGGATATATCCGGGTTCGCAATTTTCTTGCCGCCATTCGATATGTCGATCGTCGCGCCGTCATTCCTGACATCCCCCACCCTGAGCAGGTAGCCCTGTTCCAGATCTATGGAACGCCCGGTCTCGATGTCGCCATCAAAATAGAAGATGGTTGCCTCATGGACGTTTCCGGCGCAGGCTGGTATGCATACGGTTACACACAGCGACAGCACAAACGCCAGACAGACCCCGTGCATTGCGCCCTGAGCGGTCATGGGGTTTGTTCTCCGGACAGTTTTTCGTGTGGTTCTCCGGGCATGTTCATGAGAGTAGTGTGGTATTATTTTACTATTATGGCTTGCGGGTGCATTGCAGCAGGAGGGTGCAGGCTGATGCCCGGGCAGGCAGTTTCATGTTTGCCTGCGAATATCTAAAGATGCCGGCTAACACCGGATGGCATAACAATCACACATTTAGGGCAACGTTTTTTTACAAGTGAACCTATTGTTATACGCCAGAACCGGTTTGCATGGCACCATGACATCCGGATATTATGGCGCTACTCATAACCATCTGAATAGAGATGCAAGGGTAGTGGCAAGCCGTAAACGCGAACCTATAGTCCGGGTTTGGGAACCGATGCTTGGCAAGTGAGGAAGATAAATGAGTCGTTCAGGATCGGGCGATGAAACGCACGAGAGCGGGGACATTGACCCGCGCATCGCAGAGCTGGAAAGGGTGAACAAAGATCTGGAAAAGAAGATCGCTGAACAAGAGCGCGCAGAGGGGCAGCTTACGGCGTCGCTCTTGGAGAAAGAGATGCTTCTACGCGAGGTTCACCACCGGGTTAAGAACAATATGCAGGTCATCTCCAGTCTCCTCAAGATCCAATCCGGGTATGTCAACGACGATGTGCGCGGGATGTTTGAAGAGTGCCAGCACCGGATACTGGCGATGTCTCTCGTCCATGAGAATCTTTACAAGTCAAAAGACATGGCAAGCGTCGATTTTAAGGAGTATATCAAGACTCTGCTCCATGACGTGTTCTGGTCTTACGGTTACGGGGTTAGCACCGGCAGAATCAAGCTGGAGATGAATGTCGAGGATGTTTCGTTCAGTGTCGGTGATGCCATGTCATGTGGATTAATCATCAATGAACTGGTCTCCAATTCCTTGAAACACGCTTTTCCAGAGGGGAGATCGGGCAAAATCAAAGTTTCACTCCGCTCACTCGGCGAAGGCAGATTTGAACTGGTTGTCGGCGATGACGGGATCGGGGTGGCGCAGCATCTGGATTTCAGGGATGTGGCAACGCTTGGTATGCATCTGGTTATCCTGCTGGCTGAAGATCAGCTTCGTGGCGCAATCGAGCTTGATAGAACCGGCGGAACCGAATTCCTGATTACGTTTGAGGGTTAAAGTGATGAAAAAAGAGATATTGATTGTTGAAGACGAAAGAATCGTCGCCGAAGACGTTCGGATGATTCTGAAGAATTTTGGATATACGGTCTCTGCAATCGTGTCGTCAGGCGAGGAGGCCATCGCCCGGGCAGGGGCGGAACTGCCTGATCTGGTGCTGATGGACATCGTACTCAAAGGTGAGCTGGACGGGGTTGAGGCGGCTGAACAGATACGGTCTGCCCTTCACATTCCGGTTGTATACCTGACCGCCTATGCAGACGGCGACACACTTAAGCGTGCAAGGGTGACCGCGCCTTATGGGTACGTTGTCAAGCCGTTTGTCGACAAAGAACTCTGCTGTATCATAGAGATGGCTCTTTACAAGAGCCAGCGGGAAAAGAGGATGGAACAACTCGCTGCGATGATGAGTACCATCCGGAACATCGACAAGATCACCACCGAAGAGAAAGACCCGGGGAGGCTGATCCGGAGGATCTGCGAAGGTTTTATCGAGACACGCGGCTATCGCCACGCGTGGATCGCGCTCAACGACGAACCATACCTGCTTGCAGGCGCCGGAAAGTCAGGGGTGGGCAGGGAGTTCTCGCAGGTAGAGGAGCGCATGAGGCTCGGCGAGTTGCCTGATTGTGCCAGACAGGCGATCGGGCAATCCGAAGTTGTCACGGTTCGGAGTCCGTCTTCTGTCGGTGCATGTGCCGGCTGTCCGCTGCTAAAGCGGTGCGATGGTGGAGAAACGCTCACGGTCAGGCTGGAAGCGGGCGAAACGATCTGCGGGCTGTTATCTGTGGCACTCCCTCCAGATCTTGCTGCAGGTGGGGCAGAGTCGCCGCTGCTTACAGAGGTTGCCGGGGATATCGCATTTGCGCTAAACAGCATAAGACTGGAAGAGCTACGTAAGGGGAGATGCGATTAAAAGCTGAAATCAAGCGTTTGGAGTGTTTTGCAGGTATTCCGGTGCATTGGGTGCCGGGTTTGGGGGGGTGGTACAATAAAACAGGTTTCCGGGCAGGATGGTATACTTCGCACCGCCACAAACTGAGCTTTTTTGCAAATGTGTCAGCGATGTGGTGACACACGCGAAAGACGTGACGATAGAGATGACGCGCTTCGCGTCTCTCTCGCCTTTCTCGTTAAATTGGAGAATAAAAACGCAAAGATCGAATAAACCTCTTGATTGGCTATCATGTTGTACATGCCCTGGTCTTGTGTATTCATGGCCAAATTGGCAATTACAAAAGTCGCCGTTTATGCCGGTAATGAGTATACGTCAGGGAAATCGGTGGCAAGGGGGTTTATGTTTTGATCGGTCATACATCAATTGGGTTGACCGATGGTGTTTTTCACTGCATCTTTGAAAGTCAAGTTAAAAAAGACGACCGTGTTCTGTCAGGCGCCGTGAAACGTAATTTTGGTGAAAGCGATGGTCGCTGAAATGTATGCGACCATCTGACAAAAATCGCAGTGAATCAAACCGACTGATCAATTCTCAAGCACAATCTCTATGTTGACGTTGTTCGGAACGTTGATGCGCATCAATTGCCTGAGCGCGCGTTCATCAGCGGCGAGGTCAATCAGCCGCTTGTGCACCCGCATCTCCCAGTGATCCCATGTCTCAGTCCCTTCACCATCAGGACTTTTCCGGATCGGGACTACCAGTCGCCGGGTTGGCAGTGGGATCGGACCGGCGATGCTGATGCCGGTTCGTTCTGCAATCCCTCTGACTTGTTTACAGACGGAGTCCAGCTCTTCCGGGTTCGTACCAGTTAATCGTATTCGAGCTTTCTGAACCATTTTAGCACCGATAAAAAGAGAGTAGGAGAATTACTTCTCCTTGATGCTGATGCACATGCCAGCAGCAATGGTCTGCCCCATATCGCGTATGGCAAATCTGCCAAGCTGTGGGATCTTCTTGATTTCCTCAATGACCATCGGTCTTGTTGGCTTGATCGTGACGATCGCTGCATCGCCTGCCTTGATGAATGCAGGGTTCTCCTCGAGAACGTTTCCTGAGCGTGGATCAAGCTTCTTGTCAAGCGATATGAACATACATGCGGCCTGAGCGGTGTGGCAGTGGAATACCGGCGTGTATCCGACAGATATCGCTGACGGGTGCTGGAGTACCACGATCTGGGCTGTGAACTCATCAGCGACCGTTGGCGGGTTGCTGGCAGGTCCGCACACATCGCCTCGACGCACATCCTTCTTGCCAACGCCCCTCACATTGAATCCGATATTGTCGCCAGGCACAGCTTCAGGGATCTCTTCGTGGTGCATCTCGATCGATTTTACCTCGCCACTGGCGCCACTTGGCATGAATACGACGTTGTCGCCCGGTTTCATGATTCCGGTCTCGACACGCCCGACCGGCACGGTGCCGATACCTGAGATCGTGTACGCATCCTGAACAGGAATGCGCATCGGCAGGGTTGTTGGTTTTTCAGGCTCAGTGAATTGATCAAGAGCTTCGAGAATGGTCGGTCCCTTGTACCACGGCGTGTCCTTGCTCTTTTCGGATATGTTTGCGCCGAAGAGTGCGGACGTCGGTATGAAGTTCATGTCGGCAGGGTTGAACCCGACCATCTTGAGCAGGGTGCTGATGTCATCTTTGACCTCATTGAACCGCTCCTCGCTGTAATCGACAGAATCCATCTTGTTGATCGCAAGGAGCATCTGGTTGATTCCGAGCGTTCTTGACAGGAATACGTGCTCCTTGGTCTGCTCCATGACCCCGTCCTTTGCATCGACGGTAAGTATCGCGGCGTCCGCCTGTGAAGCGCCGGTGATCATGTTCTTGACAAAGTCCCGGTGTCCGGGGCAGTCCACGATAGTGTAATAGTATTTATCGGTATCAAATCGTTTGTGTGCGATATCAATGGTGATGCCCCGCTCTCGCTCTTCTTTCAAGGAATCCATAACCCACGCGAATGCAAATGAGCCTTTACCCTTCTCTTCCGCTTCTGTTTTGTACTTCTCGATGATATGCTCCGGCACGGTACCGGTCTCGTATAGCAGCCGTCCGACAAGCGTCGATTTTCCGTGATCGATATGTCCGATGACCGCTAGATTCATGTGTGGCTTTTCTTTTGCCATGTTTATCCTCCTGATTGGTTTGTATATCTTCACTGGTGCGGGATATTAAATGTTTTCACCATGCTCCGATCGGGATTTGAACCCGAGTCACGGGATTGAGAGCCCCGCATGATTGGCCGAGCTACACTATCGGAGCGTATGAAGCCATACCCAATATCTCTACATCATTGCCATATTAACCTTTCGAGAGATCGAAAGATATATATCGAACAAAACATCAGGAATGCGCAGGTGAATTAATGTTGCGAATACCGTGGAAACGCAAACAGGGAAGCAAGAGTTACGCGTACTTGTGCGCAAGAGTACGTGCAATGAAGAGCAAATTACTGCCAAAAGAAGACTATCCGAGGCTGATGAATATGGAGGTTGCAGAGATCACCAGATTTATCGAGGATTCAGAATATAAAGCAGACGTTGATGAACTTGCGCAGAAATATGATGGCATCAATCTGACAGAGCACGCTCTGAATCAGAATCTTGCGTTAACATATCGAAAACTGCTCAACATATCAGCAGGGGAAGCACACAGCATGATCTCCAGTTATTTTATGCGGTGGGATATCTGGAATATCAAAACTATTCTCAGGGGGAAGCAATATGGGGCGTCTGATGAAGAGATACTTGAATCTGTAGTCTCTGCCGGGCAGTTTGGGTACCATGACCTGATTGCGCTTGTACAGAAGGACACCCCTGGAATTATCGGGGTTCTGGAGCAAGATTATCCACTCGGTGACTATTCCGAAGATCGGCTGGACCACTTTGAGAATGCACTGGATATATTTTATTACGAGAGACTGTCCAGGATCGAGGCGGTGCGTAGTCCAAAATCAAAGAGCCACAGGTTATTTTCAGAGATGATCCGGACAGAAATCGACATAATAAATTTAAAAACGCTATTTCGGTCTGCGAAGGCAGGTGTCCGCAGAGAACAGATCGTCAGTATGTTGGTCCCGGGCGGGTTGAAATTGAACATGATCTCGTTAAAAAAACTGGCAGGACTTTCATTTGGTGAATTTGTCATGTCGCTTAAGGATTATCCGTACTGGGAGCCCATCTCCGGTATCGTGACCGAAGATATGGAATCCTTGACCAGCGTGGAGATCGGACTGGACAAATACAGGCTCGAATACGCCACACAGACATCGCATTACTACCCGCTCTCGATCGTGCCGATTATGGACTATATCCTGTGCAAGAAGAACGAGGTGAACAATATCCGGATGATTGCGCGTGGCAAGGAAGTCGGGCTTCCGGATGACGTGATCCGGAGTAAACTGGTTTTGTGAGTATAATTTACGGAAAACCGCAGAATAATCGGGTTGTTTTGCCGGGCACAGCACCTAACCTCACTCTGCCTCAACAATCTCCCTGAGCCGCTCAACCGATATCTTCGCAGGTTTCTTCACGGCAGCAGGAGCCTCTTCGTACGGCAGTTCTGCAATCGCGCTTGCGATCGCAGGGAGTATCGCATACTCCTTCTGGATCGAGTAAAACCCGGGACGGGCTCCTCCGCCACGGTCCGCACGGCATCTCCTCGGATCCCCCGGAACAAAGCCCCGTTCCTTGATAAACGCACCCGGATCGATCTTTCTGATGGTATTAACAAGTGCCCGAACGATCGCCTCTTCTCCGTGTATGAGCAAGCCATAGCAAGTTTCCTTGATCGTGACATCGGCATGGAGTTCGTAGATCAGGAGATGCATCTCACTTGGCAGTTCCGATGAAAGCACAACGAGTCTGGTGATTTTACCCAACTCTCACACCTCCGTTACGTAAACAACATCCCCTTCCCCTACATCACGCAGTTTCTCAAGATCGATAATTCTTCCAATGATGTTTGTGTAGGCGAATTTCTCGCCGGATGGTCCGTATCTTGAATCATCAGTGAGTTTCACGCCGATCATCTGGGCGTACTTCGCAGCCTGACTTGTAACACCAATTTCGCCGGCTGGCACGACTTCTTCCGGCACGTTCTCCGGCATGATCTCTTTCTTGACCTCTGGCACCTTGAATAGTCGCGTATCCTCGTACGCTGTAAAGACAGGAAGCGCGCCGATAGGTGATTTGAGAAGCCCGAGGGCATGTCTGAAGAAACCGATCGTAGTCGGGGCGAGATCATCATACAGTTCGATCTTCAGGAGATTCTTCTCAGAAACGCCGCGTACGGTGACATCACCAGCCCCTACAATCTCCAGTGTGGTCTCAGGCATCTGTTCCACGACTATGTCACTGTTCTCGACTTCCCCCTCGCGATGCATGGTTATGCCGCGTCCCAAAAGCTCCTCTTCCGCGCTTTTTAGCGTTTTTCCAAGCAGCATGATGCGTTCGGGGTGGATGTCCAGCGCAATGGCATGATCCTTCTCTATAAGCTGGATCAATTCCATGCCACGACTTACACTGCCAACCACCGAATGACTTGGGGACGAGGTTTTGTCGAGTTTTGATATGTATACGCGCCCGAGTCCGGCGCCGACGGATCTAACCGTTATTATGCCAGCTTTTCTCGGCTCTTTCTGCTCGAAAGGACATTCTTCACCCTGCAGCGATTCTATGGATGCAAACGAATGCGCAATGGTGCTAAATGTTAGTGTATTGCCCTTTGCCGACGCCAGAAAGTGTTCTGCACCGTACGGGGCACCAGAGGACAAATCGACCACGGCGTACGTGAATATGCGCATCCCCTGCTCGATTTTAGTTGAGAGATCGGTTGTCACAATCTTGTCAACGACCGTCTCCCACCGCTCGACAGGAGCGATTCCTGTGATCGAATCGCCAGTGGTCAAGGAATCGACGATACCTTTGCCGCTCACGACCCTACCGATGATGCCGCCATCAGCGGGTGCACCATGTACCGCGGTGTGCAGTTGTTTTGATATGACCAGATGTGTGTGATCCGCGTCATATCCACCCGTGCCGAGGAGCACGTCCCAGCGCGTGTATTCGCGGTCCAGATGCGATGGTACGATACCCGCTTTGAACGGACCGAATGCGATAGCTTCTCGCCCGGTCCACCTGACCCCGGAGGTTGCGATCTCTGATTGCACATCCTGCCAGATATCCTGATATGCAGAGAGTTCGACCCCGATATTGCCTTTTGTCGTGCTGATCAGGTACTCAGCCGTGGCTTTCTTTGACTCCTCAGTTCCCTTGATGATGGCGATCGCGGTACCTCTGTAGGGAACCTTTACACTCTTTAAAACGTCTGCAAGTGTGGAATCGTCCGCAACCACGAGCGGATCGTTATCAAGTTCGATGTCGATCATCAGTCATACATCTCGTCGCGTTCGCCTGCATCGAGTTCTGCGACAATGGTCTTCACATCACCGATACTGATGACCTTGCCGTTTCGCATCAGGGCTGCACGGTCGCAGACATCTTCAACAAAGTCCATGTCATGCGACACGATTATGAATGTCTCACCAAGTTCCTCTCTCGCCTCAAGGATCGATGTTGTCACGTCCACCCGGGTCACCGGATCCATCGTTCCGGTTGGCTCGTCAAGAATGATGATTCTCGGCTCCTTGATCAGCACCTGCGCCATTGCAACACGGTGCGCCTCTCCAACACTCAGTTCATCAGGCATCTTCTCGAGAACCTCACGCGCCCTCTCTTCGGTGAACCCGGCGGTTTTCAGGACGATAATGGATTTTCGCTCACCCAGTTCACCGGGAAGTTCCAGCCCGATCGATTCGGTCAGGTTATCGAGCACGTTCCTGTGTGGATAGAGTGAATACTCCTGATGCAGAAGTCCGATGTGCTTGACGGCTCGTCCTGCCCGCTCAGCGCCTCGATCGGTCAGATCGATCCAGTCATCCCCAATCCGGACATCGACATCTCCTGCTGTTGCATTCACCGAACCATTGAGGATCTTTGATGCAGTGGTCTTTCCTGCGCCGCTGACACCGACGAGACCAAAGATCTCGCCTTCACGTACCTCAAACGAGGCGTTATCCACCGCACGCACGACGCCACGGTCCACCGAGATGTAAGTCTTCTTCAGATCCTTAACCCTGATGATCGGCTCTCCGATATCTGCCGTGAATGAGCCGACCGTGCCGACCATGCTCATGAACCGTTCGACGACCGTCTTTGGGTCGCCCTGTTCGATGATCTCGCCTTCCTCAAGCAGGATTGCCCGGTCAGCCAGTTCTTCGATGACGCCGGACCAGTGCGAGGTGATCGCGAGCGTCATGCCGAAATCATCCTTTGCATGTGTGATACTCTCATGCACAGCCTCAGCGGTCCTCCGGTCAAGCGTTCCGGTGGGTTCGTCTGCAAGAAGCACCATCGGAGCCTTGGCAAGCTGCCGCGCAAGCACAACACGCTGTTTCTCGCCGCCGCTCAGTTCTCGTGCAACATGCATCATCCGGTGCGAGAGATTCACCTGTTCAAGTAAATCAGCCGCCACATCAACAGCCGATACGGCGGGATGCCCGATCTCGACGAGCGCATTGATCACGTTTGTGATCACACGTTCGTCCCCATACAGCGCGAAGGTGCGCTGGAGCATGATTGCAATCCGGTTTGCAATGCTCCGCCGCAGCGGACTATATTTGTCAAGCGTTACAAAATCGCCGTCGATCGGTGTGAGTTTTGTCTCGCACTTCGGACAGGGTTTTCCTATCTTGCTCGGCGGTTCGACATGAGCACAATTCTCACAGTATGCAACGTGATAAATAACCTCTCCGGAACTCATCTCGTGCTCTTTGATTCCTCTTAATAGATGCATCAGCACAGTCTTTCCTGCGCCGCTGCGTCCGAGAATCCCAATACATTCACCTTCTTCTATTGTTAGATTGATGTCTTTCAGAACCTTTTTGCCCTTGAATTCCATGTCCAGGTTCTTGATGTCTATGAGGGCTGCCATCTACGTACCTCCTATGTTTTGGAACGGTAAGCGATATCGATCATATTTGCTTAACAATCCCTACATCAATCGTACTATATTAAACTTTCACACATCAGGGCTGTAATACGGCTTTCGCATGGCGACTGCCTTCTCAAGCAGGGCATGCATCGCATCTTCAGTCGCGTCAGATATGTCAACGAGACCGTCGTTACTGAGCAGGCACCCCTTTAATTGCCCACATGCGGTCACACGCAGCCGATTGCAGTTTGCGCAGAACTCCGAATTGTCGATCGGTCGCACGACTTCGACCTCGGCTCCGTCGATCAAATATTTCTTGCGGCGGTGCATCTCTCGCGTAACAACAGTGGACGCCCGTGCGCGCAGCATGTCTTCGATGCCACCCATATCAACACGCCCGGAAACTCCTGTAAAATCCATAAGTTCAATGATCTGGAGTATAACATCCCCGGACTCTCGTGCGAAATCGATCAGGTCCCATATCTCGTCGTCGTTTGTGCCACTCAGTAGCACCATATTCAGCTTGACTGGCGTAAGCCCCGCATCCACAGCAGCAGCGACGCCGTCCAGCACCGAATTTAGCATATCGTGCCCGGTGATACACCGGTACCGGTCAGGCTGCAGCGTGTCAAGCGATATGTTCACTCGGTGCAGACCAGCCGCCGCAAGATCGTGCGCACATTCCGAAAGAAGCGTCCCGTTGGTCGTTACAGAGATATCCTTCATGCGCGGAAGGTTGCTTATGATATCTGCAAAATCACTGCGGAGGAGCGGTTCACCTCCTGTGAACTTGATCCTGCGCACGCCGTGGGCAAGCGCAGCACGCACAAGCACTGCGATCGTCGCTCTACTAATCTCGCTTTGCGCACGCGCCGGTGTGTGCGGTGATATCGATTCACCCTCCCCGTGGCAGTAAATGCAACTCAGGTTACACCGCTGCGTAATGGATATGCGCAGGCTTGTGATTTTGCGGTTGTACGGGTCGATTAATGGGGCGTGTATGTTTTGCATGTCTTATGTAGCCGACATCTCGCACAACTAACCATCAATTGTTGCCCTGGATGCACTACCAAACAACCCGCTCACCAAAACACATAACACGAATACTCGCGCATTTACGCCATTATGACTATCATGCGAACTCATTATGCATCCGGGATCATGCCTGAGATGGATGGCGATACCGTCACGGTCGCCGGCTGGGTACACGAGATCCGCGATCTTGGAGGGATCTGCTTTCTTGTGCTGCGAGACCGGGAAGGATTTATACAGGTCACTATGGTCAAGAAGAAGACCGATCCAGACCTCTTTGACATGGGCAGAAGACTGAACCGAGAATCTGTAGTTCTGGTAACCGGGGTTGTGAAAGAGGCAAAACAAGCTCCAAATGGATACGAAATCATCCCACAGAGCGTGGACATGCTTTCGGAGGCGGAATCCCCTCTGCCTATGGATGTCACCGAAAAGGTCGGGGCAGACATCGATACACGCCTTGATTCAAGGTTTATAGATCTGAGACGAAGAACGACGCTTGCAGTATTCGCGATCCGCAACCACGCCTTGAAAACGGTTCGCGATTTTCTTGCAAGCGAGGGGTTCATCGAGATTCACACTCCGAAGGTGGTTGCGGCTGCGACAGAGGGTGGCACGGCGTTGTTCCCGATTACCTACTTTAACAGAGAAGCATTCCTTAATCAGAGTCCGCAACTGTACAAACAGATCATGATGTCAGCGGGTTTCGATCGAGTGAGTGA
Organism: Methanosarcinales archaeon; assembly: GCA_030640725.1. GTDB lineage: Archaea > Halobacteriota > Methanosarcinia > Methanosarcinales > Methanogasteraceae > Methanogaster_D. Next base: position 12,408 of record DAOWIV010000047.1, read on the forward strand.
GATCGGAGCGATCTTCCGTGCTGAGGAGCATGACACCCTGCGGCACCTCAATGAGGCTACGTCGATCGATATCGAGGCGAGTTTCATGGATCATTCGGATGTGATGGAGATTCTTGAGCGATTGGTTCATGACGTGTATGTGGGCGTGTCGCGCCAGTGCGTGCCGCAGTTAGAAGCGCTCGGGGTCGAGCTTGCCGTGCCCGAACTGCCGTTTCGGCGGCTGACTTATGATGACGCGCTTGAGATCGCACACCAGCAGGGGCACGAGATCGAGTGGGGCGATGACTTTGGCACTGTTGCCGAGCGCGCTGTGGGGAGTGCAGTCGGCGAGCACTATTTTATCACCGATTGGCCCTTGCATATCAAACCGTATTACACCCGCCCGCGTGAGGATGATTCGCGCTACAGCAAATCGTTTGACCTGATGCACCCGCGCATGGAACTTGCATCGGGTTCGCAGCGTGTCCACTCTCACAGCCTGCTGTGCCAGAGGATTGTGGCATGCGGACTTGACCCCGACGGCTTTGATTTCTACCTAAAAGCGTTCAGGTACGGAATGCCTCCTCACGCTGGATGGGGGCTTGGTGCAGAGCGACTGGTCATGACCATGCTTGGCGTCGAAAATATCCGTGATGTGGTGTTGTTCCCCCGTGACCGAAAACGCCTCTCGCCTTAGTTATTACGGGTTAAAATACAATTATACGCCCGAAATCCTTAATAATGATGCAGTTGAAGTGAATTTAGCAACATCTGGAGGGTGCTTTGTGAGAAATACATCTATAGCGGAAGTTATCGAAGGATTGCTTGAATCGAAATCGATGTTCCGGAACCGGGATGTGCTCCGTTCGACATACATACCGGAGTACCTCCCACACCGGGACCGTGAGGTTGAGGCGCTCCTCAAAATTCTGGTCGTAGCACTACGTGGGGACACTCCGTCAAACATCCTGATCTATGGGAAGACAGGGACTGGAAAAACGGCAGTTACTACACACGTTGGGGACGAACTCGAGAATGTGGGGGAAAAGCGCGGGATACCGTGCAAGGTTCTGTACATGAACTGTGAGGTCATTGATACCCAGTACCGGCTACTCGCCAACCTGGCGCGGAGTTTTGGCAGGCGGATTCCGATGACCGGATGGCCCACCGATCAGGTATACTCTGAATTCAGAAGTGCGGTCGATTCGACGGAACAAGTCGTGGTCATCATACTCGATGAGATCGACAAATTGATAAAGAAAGGCGATGATGTGTTATATAGCTTGTCAAGAATCAATTCCACGCTAAACCACGCTAAAGTCAGTCTTGTGGGGATTTCAAATGATTTGACGTTCACAGAGTTCCTTGATCCAAGAGTCAGAAGCTCTCTTGGGGAAGAGGAGATTGTTTTTCCGCCGTACAACGCTGATCAACTGGCAGACATCCTGCGCCAGCGCGCCGAGATGGCGTTTGGCAACGGATCGCTCAGTGACGATGTGATCTCACTGTGCGCCGCACTTGCGGCAAGAGAGCATGGTGACGCACGCAAGGCGCTCGACCTGCTCCGGGTCTCGGCAGAACTTGCCGAACGGGACGGTTCGATGATCGTGCATGCGGCAAACGTCAGGAAGGCGCAGTCCAAGATCGAGTCTGACCGGGTTGCAGAAGTCGTAGTGACGCTTCCGACCCAGTCGAAACTGCTGCTGTACGGCATCACAATACTTGATAGAGCCACTGAATCGATGCGGAAGCCAAGTGGCAGAAAGATCATGTCCACCGGCGAGGTTTATCGAATCTATAAGCGCATGTGCGATGTGCTCGATCTTGATGTGCTGACACAGCGGCGAATCACCGAACTGATCTCAGAACTCGATATGCTGGGGATCGTGAATGCCACAGTCGTCAATCGCGGGAGATATGGCATGACCAAGGAGATATCGCTCGAAACGCCGGCTGATCACGTCCATAATATGCTGATCACAGACACCCGCCTGCAGCCGCTCATTGACATGAAATTCAACTCGTTCCAGACGCAACTTGGGAGGTAATGGATGGGATATCCTCGTGAGTTTGCCTGCAGGTCTTTCAATGGCAAAAATTGCATGATCGTTGAGGGGGCAGGGACTTTTTAACTGCGTCTGGCAAGTTAAAAAAATACGATGGAACGTATATTGCGCAGGACCCGAAACAACGAACACCTGCCCCTTAAACCCGCAAGCTGCACCAACCGCAGTTCATATTCCGAGCAACTCGCATATCCTCTCGATCTCCATGACCGCGCTCGAATCATCGGGCAGATCGATCAGCGGTGTTCCGTTGAGATCGTAATCCGCAAGCTTTGCGTCAAACGGGATCGTTCCGGCGATCTCAAAGCCGAGTTCTGATGCCTGCGTCACCAGATTCTCTTTATTTTCGGGCGTAACCTTATTCAGAATGATATACATTTTTTTGAATCCGAGATCAAGTTCGGCAACAAGATCGCGTATCCGCTCGGCGGTTGTCAGACCTTTGCGCGAGCCGTCGGTCACCACCAGCAGGCGATCCGGATCGCGGATGATCTTCCTGCTGAGATGCTCCATGCCGGCTGCGGTGTCGATGATCACAAGATCGTAGTTCTTCGTGATCCGGTCCATGATGCTGCGCAGCAGGTTGTTTGCATAGCAATAGCAGCCGGCTCCGTCCGGCCTCCCCATCACGAGCAGGTCGTAACCAGCATTCTCGATCAGTATCTCGTATATCCGGGATTCGAGCAGCCGCATCTTGTCGATATCGGGCGGGAGATCGCCCATCAGGAGCTCCCTGACATCACCCACGGTTCGGTCAGCGGTCTCGCCGAGTGCCTCAGGAAGGTTGGTGTCAGGGTCGGCATCGACCGCAAGCAGCACCCGACCTGTGCGCACGATATGCCTGATCAGCAGCGTGGCAACCGCGGTCTTCCCTGTTCCGCCCTTTCCTGTGATTGCGATGGTTGTTGTCATGCCACATTCTCCTCAATGCGAGGGGCATAAGGTTTTCTGATCGACCGGAACTTCAGCCTCGCGAGATGATGTGAAACCGGATCAGGTAGATGCAGACCACGATCACACAAAACGAGAAGATCGCACGGAAGATCGATGCGTACTGGTACTCAAACCACGTACCGATCACATCCTGTACCGAGAAATAGAAGTGGAGCGTGGCAACGAGCATAAGAAACATCGCTATCACGAACATTCCGGTTCTGAATTTGCTTTCAAGATTGTTATCAGCCATTAGTCCTCCCTCCTTCTGATACGGGTAAGTACGGCGACCATAATCGTAATTGCAGCCAGCATAGAGGTAAATCCGGGGGTTTTCTTCATCCCAGCTGTTCCTTCCCCGTAATCCCTCGATTCCGGTTCTGGCATGAAATCATCGACCCGAATCTTGTCTGAGACGATCTCTTCGTCCTTCGGGATCGTGCGCTTCGGGTTGAGCTGCACCACACCCTCTCCGCGCTCAACGATGGTATCGTTCTTCCAGATCAGCGCCTCAACGATGTAATTGTAGCCATCCGGAACCGCGATCTCACAACTACGGATGATCGTTGTCTCTTTCTTGATGCTTCCGGTTGTGATCCAGACCTTGTCGGCAAGCAGTCCTGCATCGACCTCACGGGCTTTGACGAGCATCGACAGGTTCTCACTCGTGGAGTCGCCCTCGTTTGTGAGGTAGAGATCCACACCAATCACGACTCTTGAATCGGTCACATTCTTCACCAGAAAGTCCATCTCCTGAATCCTGATACCTATATCATGGATATTTGGGGTCAGATCGCCGATACCAGAGATTTGCATCGATTGTCGCCTCAATCGCCTATCCTCTTCGAATAAAACAACATCGATCCGATAGCCGCCCTCTCTCCCGACACTGATCAGTTGTGATACCGGCAATGTTTTATCCTTGTCGATGCTTCCGGCAGAGGTCGTTGTCTCGCCCACAAGGAGTCCTGATGCAGAATCAAACGCTTTTAAGATTAGTTTTGCTTCCCCACTCTCACCATCCCCCCGGTTCTCGACATAAGTCGTCACATTCAGCAGAACGTCGGTGCTTGTGACCCGCTCTGGCGATATATCGGTCTCTGCGATCGTGAGCCGGCTTTCTTCAAAATCCCGGAGACACCCGCAGGTCATGAGCGATATGATGAGTATGGTGCATAAGAGTGCGATTCTCGTTTTTCGGCGCATTGTTATTGATTATCTGTTAGAGTGTAATAAATGTTGTTTTATGTGCGAAATTGGTTTGTAATTTCCATGAGAGGTAATCAAATAGTTGAACGGTAGCTACGAGGGCAGGACGGTTCAAGGAGGCACATAAGGTTTTTCCTCGAATTTCGATATACTTTGCGAGGATGTGATGGCTGTGCATGAATATGCACAAACAAAGGTGAAATTGGCGTCAAGGGCGCGGCGGAACAAACCTATCCGGGAAGGAAATTCCCAAAAATTAATATCCAACCATAGTTTATTTCAGTAGGTAATATATAAAAATCTGGTTAAAATCACGAATGACACGAATTTTACGAACCACACGAATCACCACTTTTACGAGTGCATGGAAAGCACGCACACCGGAAATTTCAGAAATACGCGGTGTGTGCCAATGAACAGGACAAATTCGTGGCATTCGTCCGATTCGTGCCATTCGTGTTAAATATCTTGCACCAACACATTATATGAGCGGTGGCAGGTCAGGAGAACTCCTTACCTATCCTTATTCAGTGCCCCTCTGCTCCACCCTTCCACGAGTTCCCGCGACCACGCGCCATCGCAGACGATCATCTCGTCCCGGATCCACTGTGGCAGGTGCTGCCTGACACCAAGCCGTTTCTCCTGTGAAAACCGTGCGTCGCAGAGTACAAGAACTCCGGTCTCGTCTGCTGACCTGTGCACCCTGCCGATCGCCTGAAGCGCTTTGTTTATCGCAGGAAGCGTATATGCGATGAACATTCCCTGTTCTTTCCCGTATTTTCGCTGGTAGTATGTGTTTACGAGTTTCTGCACCTCTGAGAATGCCGCGAGCGGAAGTCCAACGACGATTGCCCCTTTCAGGGCTTCTCCGTAATAGTCGATCCCTTCGCTCATCTTTCCACCACATACTGCAAGCAATACCCCTTTCTCCATGCTGCGTCCCGATTCAAAGAACCGTTTCAATAGATCCGGGACATGTTTCGACTCTCTTGGCTCAGTGTACAGTATCTTTCCGGATTCGTCCGCCATGCTCTCGCAGTACTCAAGATACTGGTCCATCATGAAGTATGATGTGAAATAGATAGCAACATTGCCCGAAACCCCTTTTATCAGCGCAGATATGTGAAACTCTATCTCTCTTCGATTTTCAGCATCGTTCCGGTACGCAGACTGGGTTGTTGCATTTTTTGCCCCGAGCACGAGTCGTTTCTCCTTCGGAAACTGGTTCGGGATGGCTAACATCTCAGCCCGCCCGCGCTTGCCGAAATAGTAGAGTTCATAAGCGTCCGGGGGGGACAGGGTCCCTGAAATCATCACAGTGGCGTGGACCGTATCAGCGATGCCTGATATGATCGGGCTTGGGTCGAGGCTGCGGATCTCAAGCGTCAGCCATCGATCCTCGCTCATCGATTTTACGGGAAGATATGAGGAATCATCTTTTGCAAGGTGCGCCATGAACAGGAATTCGGCAATTCGCCCGAGAAATACATCGGCTGACTCAGAGGACTTCTGTTTCCGGTTTCTGATGTTCTGCGCGAGTTTTAAGAGGTCAGAAACAGTCTGGGAATCATCCCGGGCGAGTCCAAGCCCGCCGTCTGAGTAGATGAAATCCGCAAACATCCTCGGATCGAACCAGTCTTCCCCCTGTTTTTTGTTCTGCCAGTTATCGAGCGTCTTTTCCATATATCTCTTGATCTTTGAGAGAATGTCCTTTGCTGATCTGGCTATGATCCGGTCTTTCTCTCCTGAAAACTGGTTTACCTCGGATATCGCCTTATCGACGGCGTGCATCGTGATCGTGTCGCTGTTGATGCTTCTCACCGTGTCTCCGAGGTTGTGCGCCTCATCAATGAGTAGAATCGTATTTTCCGGATCGATCTCGAGCCAGTCAAAGAGAACATCCCGTCTCGTGTCGTCAAAGACGTGGTTGTAATTCAGAATGATAATGTCGGCGTTCTTCACGCTGATCGCCATCACTTCGTACGGGCAGGTCTGTGTGCAACGCTCCTGTAGCTCTTCAGGGTATAGAATCTCCTGTATGATCGATTCACTATCCTTCTTCGACTGTTTCGACGGTCTGAAATTCTCCACGCCCTCGAAAGTGTATGCTTCCTTTGAAAACAGGTAATACGGACAGAACGTGCGGTATCCCGGAGTTTCGCCCCTGATCTCTGATTCTATCCCTGGATCGCTCGCCGGATCATAGACGTTGTACTCCTGCGCACTCCGATTGTCCCGCCGCATCTTCTCGTGCAGTTTCGCTTCAAGAAAGTCCATCGTGAAGACCTTCATGAGATCGCATCCTGCGTAGACGTTCTCGAATTCGCCAGCCAGTTTACACATCTTTGGCTTTCCAACGAGATATGCGACCTTTGGAGTGTGTTCGGTCTCTTCCCTGATCTTTTTAATCTCATCGAGGTACACTCCGATCTGGCTCACGGTTCTGAGCACGACGACGATCTTGTTTCTTCCGCGGTTTGCAAGGAGTGATGCAATCACGCTGGTCTTGCCGCTTCCTGTCGGCGCATCGATCGCAAGGACGCGGTGTTCGCCGGCACGGGCGACTTCCTGCACCCGATCAAGCATCGTGTCCTGATGAGGGCGGAAGGCGGGGTAAGGAAACCAGTCTCTGTAGTTTTGGGTCATCTGAAGTTGTTTGGAGTTGTTTAAGGTCATTTGTTTGATGGATGTCATTCTTTCACATCAGGATCGTATCTCATAATAGTTAATCCGTATTGTCCCTACTATTTCTACCGTCCCTGCCGCCCCGGTCACCCCGGCGGCTGTTCAGAGAAGGGGGCACATCCGGAACTCTCGAAGCGTTTCGGGCATCCGGGGCATTTCTGGCGTGGGTGGCACCTTTGTCCCCGCGAAACATCTTTGCAACGATATACATCTCAGCGCTTGCCTTGCGTGATGCCATGGGCGAGTGTGAATATACGTTTCTGAAGAGCGACTTCACGCTTTGCAGATATCCGGCGAATAAATCGCCATGAAACACTTTGACAACAAAATTGCCGCCCGGTCTCAGGATCTTTTGTGCGCAGGCAAGCGCATGTTCAGCCAGATCGACCGACCGGGCATGGTCATAGCTCCAGTCGCCGGCAAGGTTTGGGGCGGCATCAGAGAGCACCACGTCAGCACTACCGACAACCTGCCTGATCGCACTGATGGTCTCCTCTGACCTGATATCGCCTCTGATGGTGACGGCGCCATCGATGCGGCTGATCGATTGGAGATCCACGCCAACGACCGTGCCACGGTTTCCTGCAAGTTCCGCCGCCACCTGTGTCCAGCCACCCGGCGCCGCACCCAGATCGACAACTACATCGCCACGTCTGATGATGTGGAACCGTGTATTGATCTGTTTGAGCTTATACGCTGCTCTTGATCGATAACCTTCTTTCTTTGCCATTTTGTAGAAATGATCATGCCGGTTGCGCGCCATTGTCTGGTATCATGGCAGGCACGCCACATAATATGAACGAAACGAACAAGACCGGTGAGACAATCGAGACCGACGAGACAATCGAGAAGGCGGAGCGCGTGAAAGATGCGCTTTTGGAACGCGGCAGCATCCTGATCGCGTTCTCCGGAGGTGTGGATAGTTCGGTGCTCGCAAAACTTGCAAAGCTCGCAGAGCCGGGCGGTGCAACGGTGCTTGCCGCAACCGCCAGCTCAGAGCTGCTCGGGGATCGCGGGCTTGCCCACGCCAGGAATATAGCAGATGAGATCGGCATAGAACTTCAGGTCTTCAAGTTTAGGATACTCGAAGATGGCGAATTCACGGAAAATCCGCGTGACAGGTGTTATCACTGCAAAAAACACATGATCATGGAATTGCAGAAGATCGCAGCAGAAAACAGGATCGAAACAATCGCGGATGGGACAAACATGACCGATCTTGCCAGGGATAGACCGGGATATGCTGCGATCAGGGAAGCGGATGTTTTCACACCGTTTGTAGATTTTATGCTGGAGAAGTCGGAAATCAGGGAGCTTGCCCGACATTTCGGACTCTCTGTCGCAGATGTCCCGTCAGAGTCGTGTTTTGCCACCCGGATCCCACATGGAACCAGGATCACGATTCCACGACTCTCTCGTATTGCGAAGGCTGAATCGGTGCTCCATGCACACGGGCTATGCAGTGTCAGGGTCAGGACCTGGGGGCACGACCGGCTCGCATGTATCGAGGTCCAGCCCCGTGATCTCGACCGGTTCATCGCTGTGCAGGAGGATGTGACCGATGCATTTGGGCGGATCGGGTTTGATCGCGTGGTGCTTTATAGGGTTCGGGATGTGTGATCAAGCAGTGCTGCGAATGGTCAGGATCAGCACAGACCTTGCAAATGATGATCAATTCGACGTTGCAATAATCTTTGCCGCCGGTTTGCTCGTGGTATCAAGCTCAACTTCGGAATCCAAAAAAACAGCCGCTACCATTCAATTATCCCCAAAAAACCCGGGAATTCTTACGTCTCGGTATGGTTCTTCCACGACTTTTCATCATAACTGTCGAGCCACAATAGCACCCGGGCGCACAGTCACATACCCAACCGGATCCTTCACAGCCACCACATCAAGCGCAGTAACCACCATATCCGCACCCGCCGCTCCGGCTAAACTCGGCACAGTACGCCCCTCGTCGCCTGAGACCAGTTCCTTCACGTACAATCCAGCCTCACACTCGATTCTGATCACGGCAAAGTCCTCTGAGAACGATTCAAGCATGACCGAATACACCTTCCGCACCCGCACCAGATCAGCTCTCCGGTGGACGACCCTTGATGGTGTGCGCTGCCTGATCGTGCCGGTTATGGCGTCAAGCGCCCTGACCAGCATATCCTGATCCACGCCTGCACACGAGACTGTTGCAAGATAGACCTTGTCATGTTTCATTGATTTCAGTTTTCCGACCATCTCGCGGTCAACGAACGTGAGACCAGAGACAACGACCCTTCCTTCACAGTATTCATTGATCTCCTGAGTAAGTGCTGCAAGATCGGTGCTGCGCCTGTGAGGCTCCCTGACTTCGATGATGAACGGACGCCCGTCCCCGAGCATACGTGCGTCAACATCTTCACGCCCGGCTCCGTGAAAGACGGTGTCAACAGCGGACATTGCCTCGATGACGCGGGTTGCGATGAGTTCTTCGACCGATTCAACACCCATCTGCCCTGTAAAGCCGCATTCCTCGCACCCCTTCCCATGGCATGCCCTGCACGACCATCTGGTCTGCGGGATGCCGCGCATCAATTTCTTATACCTGCCGTAGATGTAGACCGACCTGATCTGCAGGCAAACCGCCGCATCTGCAAGATCGAGTATGGCAACGACGTCCGGTTTTGTGAAATCCACGCTTTTCTGCGTCTTGTCTGCTATGAGCTTGCCGACCTCGCGGTTGAGTTCGGATTTAAGCGGCTCAGCATAATCGGTCCCGACAATCTCCCATAGCAGCTCCTCGTTCTCGGATAATAGCCCGCTTAACCGCGTTCCGACAAGGAACGTCTCGTGTTCGCACCCGTCCAGAGCCTCAAGCGCCCTTGACGCCCAGGTGTCCAGTTCCTCAAATGCCCCGTTACAGACCCAGCACCGTCCCGATCCCGCGGCCTCCGTATCTGCACTCGTATCTCTGGCACCTGCATCCTCTCCCCCATCGTCTGCGCCCACGTCCGCGATCATGTCGAGCACCAGCCGGATCGCACGCCCGCGCTCCAGATTTGTCGTGCCGGTCGAGAGCTTTGCAAACTGCCGTCCAAGACAGTGGTCGCAGATTGTACCCTCACGCAGGATTGCGCGTGCGATCTCTAAGATCAGACTGTCACGGTCATGACTCATCTGGTATCTCAAGCTCCCCGCTATCGATTGCCCGCTGCGCATCTCTCGGCGGCATCCCCTCAACGGTCACGCCCATCGGCACGCACGTACCGATAATCTCCTTTGCAGTCTGTTTCGGCGTGTAAGAAAGAACATCGTCCTGTTTTGCGCGTGCAATCCGCAGCACCTGCTCGATGGTAAGATTTCCAACAATTTCATCCTCTGAAGCACCCTTTTCGATCCCGATTTCCTTCAGGATCAGGGCAGGAGTCGGAGGTATTCCGACCTCGATGGTCACATTCTTATTAGCATCAACGATTACCTTGACAGGCACCTGCATGCCGTCAAATTCCTTTGTCGCCTCGTTGATGTCATCGACCACCTGCTTGATATTGATACCAAGCGGACCAAGCGACGGACCAAGTGGAGGTCCGGCAGTCGCTTTTCCGCCGGGAACCAGTGATTCTACGATGTCTACCATTTCATATCACCTTTGTGTTAGGGGGATTGTAACTGCATGGTAGATAAACTCACTCTGGCAGTTTTCGGACACTTGATAGAAATCCTTTTGGCGACCTGCCCTCACATTCAGCATGTATGACTGAACTTGTGGTATTCGGGCAGGATGAGATGAAACATTACCTGCGCCTCTTCGCAGAGGCGATCAAACTCGGTCTCCGCTTCAATCTGCTGATAGAAGGACCGCCCGGCACAGCAAAGACGCTTGCCGTGAACCAGATGATTGCTTCGCTGAGAGCCGATATCGGGGACGTTCCTTATGTCCGGGTGACTGGCAGCCATGACGCGCTCCCGTGCGACCTGATCGGCGACCTCGACATCGGAAAGTACAGGGAGGGTGAGATGGATATCCTTTCCGGACCCCTTTTTCGTGCGCACGGCAGCAACATACCTGGAATTGTGTATGCAGACGAACTGAACCGGTTCAGCGAGTACACGCTAATCATATTCACCGAGATCATGGCAGAGTGGCAGGTATCGTTCCCGAAGACCCCGCTCACCAAGCCGCTCCGCGCAAACGTGATCGCAACCATGAACCCGTACGACATCTCTGGCATCACCGATGTGCCGCAGCACATTCTGGACCGGTTCAATGCAAGGATCGTGGTCAATTATCCTGACAAAGAGACCGAACTCATGATCATAGCCCAGCACGCAGATTATTACTATAAAAGTCTTGCACCGCGCCTTAAAAAACTGTTCTCTCCGCTCATAAGTACCACGAGAGCGATGCGGAAGCTCGGAGTCCATCTTGGACCGAGAATATATCTGTCAACCCTTGATCTGCTTGCGCTGGAACTGTCCTCAAACGGTCCGGTCGATCACGAGACTGTAATCTGGCATTACGAGAATGCAATTCGGTCCAGGATCGGAAACCTTGATGAAGACAAGCAGTCCGAATTCCTGAGCACTGCATCGATCGCGCTGCGCGGGGAACTCACCGGGCAGAAGAGGTGAGTGGAGGGGGCGCTCCTCGCGATCAGAAACCGTGCCGGTTGCAGTTGGCAGTTTGCAAATCTTACCCGCCACCACACGCACCGGTTACATTAAATACCATTGGCAGCGAGAATACCGGACATGGATGTAACTAATTTATCTGAACTTCAGGATGCGGTGGACGTCAGTGAAAAAGAGTTTTCGGAAGTATCCAAATCGATAGCAGGGTTGGAAGAATCAGAATATCAGGACAATGAGACCTATATGTCTGATTTTTATGAGCGTATCCATCTGTTCATGGATAAAACAACCGAACTAGTCACATCATATCGAGAATACATCGCTGCGCTTGAGGATGCATGTACAGAGCAAGGAGAATAGCTATCTACGGCAAAGGCGGGATTGGTAAGTCCAGCACAGCGTCAAACGTTGCAGCAGCGTGTGCTGACGAAGGGCGTTCGGTTACCATCATCGGATGTGATCCGAAGAGCGACTCCTCGATCACACTGCTAAGTGGCAGGCGGATTCCAACGGTAATGGACTTGATGCGGCAGGGGGTTGAGTTATGCGAGGAAAACGTCGTTTATGAGGGTTATAAGGGTGTTAAATGCGTGGAAGTCGGTGGACCCGAGCCAGGAGTCGGCTGCGCCGGCAGGGGCATCATCATCGCCGTAAATATGCTGCAAAAGGTCACATCTGCCATCAAGGACAGTGATCTCGTGATCTATGATGTGCCTGGCGACATTGTGTGTGGCGGCTTTGCGGCACCGATTCAGAAGAATCTGGTCAACGAGGCATACATTCTTTCATCTGGTGAATATATGCCAATTTATGCTGCAAACAACATCGCAAAGGGACTTCAAAAGCTAAAAATGCCGCTGAGTGGTGTAATCTGTAATTCAAGAAACGTTACACGAGAAAAAGAGATCATAACCGAGTTTGCATCTGGAATCGGGAGTGAACCCGTTGCATTCATACCAAAAGACGATATCGTGCAGGAATGCGAGCGGGAAGGCTTCTCTGTGATCGAAAGAGCGCCGGATTCCGCAATCGCCGACGTATACCGAAAGCTTGCGACTGCGATCATGAATTGCGAAGAATCCGTGATACCGGTTCCGATGGATGATGCTCGTCTGCGTGAATTGATCAAAGTATAAAAGAGTATAGAAGGCTGCAAAATCATGAACAAACGGGTCGTACTTGATATTCTCACAAACATTCTGAAATCGCAAGGGTATAGCGTAAAGTTGCATAATGCGGGCTGGGATAGTCCGATGAACATGCTGGATACCAATCCGGCTGATTCGATGGTTGATCTGGTGGTGGAAAAGGATGGAAATACAACATACATCCGGTGTGGAGAGACCGAAGACGATTTGCAGCGTTTTGGAAGCACAGTACGCGGATCTGCCGACGCTTTATTCATATCTGACGAAATCACTGATTGGACCGGCGTTTTTGCAGAACAGCACAGGATCAGGACGTGGGATCGTGACGAACTTGAGATCCGCATAGGAAAGGCGATCCTTGCAGAGGCAGAGGGCACGCATTATGATTTTCTGGGATCAGCAAGCTATGGTTATGACCGATACGGCAGAAACAACAGGATTCTGATGCCAGAGAGCACAGAAACTGCTGCTCGCACCGTCGATGATACCAACTCGTGCAATCTGCTCCAGTTGCGATGCGCTCCGATCATGGTGGATGAAAAACGTGCGATATCGACCGCAAAAGGGTTTGTCAGCGATATAAGGAATGTTGCCATAGAATTTGTGCCTTTCTGGAATTACAAATGCGATGTTGATGGATATCAGCAACATAAAACGAAGATGGTGCATATATCAGCCCAGGATCGGGGTGCGATCAATGCTCTCAATAAGCAGAAATATGAATACATAATGGAGATACGCGATCAAATATCAGTTCCTTGCGAGAATTACGCGATAAACAGTTCGGTCATGTCAAAAGAAGAAGCTGAGAAACTGATACTGGACGATGCAATCACGAGCAACACGAAAACCATGTCATTCACCAGTAAATCCGGCGATGCCATCATAACCGAGCACAAAACCATAAAACCGAGACCGGGAGACATTACGCTCGCTGTGGAGCTGGTCTATCTGCCGTTCTGGGCGGTTGACGGTGCGAGCCGCAGCATCAAGATCAATGCCTGCGACGGTAGCGCTGTGACTGAACCGATCGACGACGATATCGAGTTTCTATAGATATGCTGGAAGTATAGTCCTTTTACGTGTTCCAGCCGATTCGTTGTATATGGAGACCTGCAAAATATGCTTCCCACAGACTTAATCGACCGCGCCCGCGCTGGCGAATGCACAAAAGAGGATGCAGCGCTCCTTGCCACCGCACCGCTTCCAGAATTATTTCGGCTTGCTGACGAGCTACGCGCAGAAGCAGTCGGCGATACTGTAACATACATCCTCAACCGAAACATCAACTTCACGAGCCAGTGTATCGGAACATGCCGGTTCTGCGCATTCAGAGACCCGAGGGGCTACCGGATGGATATATCCGAGATTCTCGAGAAGGTGCGGGAGGCAGTCAGCACCGGCGCAACCGAGATCTGCATTCAGGGCGGGCTTCTCCCGGATATGCGACTGGATGGCTACTGCGAGATTCTTGAATCGATCAAATCCGAGTTTCCGGATATTCACCTGCATTCATACTCGCCGATGGAGGTTTACCATGCGTCACGAGACGGGGTGGGTGTCAAAGACGCGCTTGTTGCGCTGAAAGGTGCAGGGCTTGACACGATGCCGGGAACCGCAGCAGAGATCCTTGTGGACCGGGTGCGCAAAAGAATATGCCCGGGCAAGCTGAATACGGAAGACTGGGCAGGTGTCATCAGGACTGCGCACAATCTTGGCATCAGAACGACTGCAACGATCATGTACGGGCACATCGAGACGATGCAGGATCGAATCGACCACATCCTCCTGATACGGGATATCCAGAAGGCGACCCGTGGGTTCACAGAGTTTGTGCCGCTGCCGTTCATGCCGTACAACAACGAACTCGGAAGCGAGATGCTCAAGAGCGGTAATTACGGCATCACTGGAATCGACGACCTGCGGATGCATGCGCTCGCACGAATCGTGCTCCACACCCACATCAAAAACATTCAGGCGAGCTGGGTGAAGCTCGGGACAAAACTCGCCCAGTACGCGCTCCATTGCGGCGCAAACGACCTCGGGGGGACACTCATGGAAGAGAAGATATCAAAATCAGCAGGGGCAACGTCAGGCGAATACATGTCGCCCGCGGAGTTTGAATGGATCATCGGAAAGGCGGGAAGGGTGCCGGCGGTGCGGGATACGCTCTATTCACATCAGCAAACTTTTCACCAAACTTTTCACAAAAGTTTGATCAAAAACTGCCCTCCGGGCGGGGCAGCGACTTCAATTACTACGGATTGATGAAGTGCGGGTCATTTCATACGGAGACTTCCGATGGCTGAAAATCTACCTGTAAAAAACGACTCTCAGATCCTGCTTTACCAAACGGAAAGCGGTCAGACTAAAATAGAGGTCCTGCTCGAGGACGAGACTGTCTGGCTGACGCAGAAGTTGATGGCGGAGTTGTTCCAGACAACAAAGCAGAATATTAGCCTGCATATCCAGAACATTTATGCGGAGGGTGAATTGACACCAGATTCAACCGTCAAGGAATACTTGACAGTTCAAAAAGAGGGAAGCAGACAAGTTTCCAGAGTGGTTGATTTTTATAATCTGGATATGATCATCTCTGTCGGTTATCGCGTAAAATCCCATGTTGCCACTCGATTCCGCCAATGGGCGACTCAGCGACTGCGGGAATATATTGTCGAGGGTTTTGTTCTTGATGATGAGCGGTTGAAAAACCCGGATCAGCCTTTTGATTATTTTGATGAACTTCTGCGCCGCATCCAGGACATTCGCACGTCTGAACGACGGTTTTACCAGAAGATAACCGATATTTACGCCACAAGCATCGATTACGATCCACGATTTTTTCACAAAAAATCGAGTAAAAACTGCCCTTCGGGCGGGGATGACGATATGCATCTTTACATAACGAAGGACGATATCTCTATAAAAAATCGAGCGAGAAATGCCTTTCGGATGGGAGTTACAGTTTTTGATCAAACTTTTGTGAAAAGTTTGCGAGTGAGAAATGCCCTTCGGGAGGGGGGTGGCAATATGCATCTTTACATACGAAGGACGATTTTTTCACAAAAAGTCGAGCGAGAAATGCCATTCAGGAGGGGGGTGATGATACACTTAAGTGTGCACTGGAAAAGAACGCATTGAAGGAAGGAATAATGACTGATAAATTCTTTGGAACACAACCAATACTGAGACAATGCACCCAATCGAGCAGACCCTGCAGAGAGATGGTCATGAATACCAAAGCAGAGGATCGATACAATGACTAACGCAGCCACAATCGGTGTTGTTGGCTACCACAACACTGGAAAGACGACTCTCGTCTGTGAACTGATCGAACGATTGAGAGGGCAGGGATATTCTGTGTCCACGGTAAAGAACATTCCAAAAGATGGATTTTCGATGGATGCAGAGGGAACAGACACATGGAGACATGGTGAATCGGGCGCCGGGGTGGTGGTCGCGAGCACTTCGGATGAGACCACCTTCATCATGAAGACCGGCATGCCGCTTGAGGATATCCTGAGAATCACGGACAGCATGACGTCCCCTGATGTGATAATCGTTGAGGGGCACAAGACCGAGGCGATCCCGAAGATTGTTCTCGGCGAGATGCCAATCGAGAGCGAGGACGACGTGCGCAGGTACGATCCCGCAACCGACGACTTCGATTGCCTTTTCGATTACATAACAGAGACAATCGAGGTCAAGAAGACGTACAACAAACTTCCGGGGATGAATTGCAGAAAATGTGGATACAATGACTGCATGGAGATGGCAGAGGCGATATTTCGGGGGGAAAAGGCAATATCCGATTGTCTGATGCAGGAAGGATTTGTGAGAGCTACCGTTGATGGAAAAGAGATACCGATGGGGCCATTTGTCCAGGATATTGTCTCAAAGACGATTTTTGGGATGGTTGCGTCTCTGAAAGGCGTTGATTAC
>DAOWIV010000251.1 GCA_030640725.1 Methanosarcinales archaeon
ACCTCCGATGCTGCCGCCCTGACCCAGTTTTCCATATCCTTCGGATCCGTAGCCCCATTTCTTCATCTGAAACAGTAGCCCGCCGAAGAATAGTATGACTGTTGCAAATCCTACAACTATCATAATCGCAAAAGAGAGTCCGCTGTAATATTCCATATCCATATTTAGCCTCCTTTATTCGTATCGATTAAAGGTTATTACCTTTATGACCTTTTCATTGAAGTTATCTTATTTAAAAGTTATCGATGTTAGAGGTCATGAAGCAAAATTCACGCACGCCCCTGTTTATGCTAATATGACAGCACGTCGTCAATGAGGGGGGATACTCCAGACGTCAGATGTCATACACTACAAGCTTCGAGCCCCGCATCTGTCGAATCGAGTCTCTTCCACCGGGCAGCTCTGCATCACTCTTCCTGATAAAGTGCTTTAACCGCCTCGGCGAGCGTTTCAGGAATCTCCCACGTCGTGAGCCGGTCGATCCCGGCGGTCGAGTCGAGTGAGAGTGGCGTGATCGAGATATGCTTACGTGCGAATGCATGCACATCGGTGCCCGCGTCGTCGTCCTGTACAAGATCGCCGTTGATCCAGTAGTACGGGCGACCCCGCGGATCATGTCTCTGCTCAACAGCGGTCTTGAATATCTTCCTTGACAGCCGGGTGATCTCGATCCTGGTATCTGGCAGCGCATTTCTCGGGATGTTGATGTTGAGCAAGTCCACACCTTCCGGAAAACCATGGTCGAGCGTGCGTTTTGCAACTCGCCTGACCAGATCGATGCCGGCGCTGAAATCATATTCATAATGCCTGGGGTCATCAAACTTATCGCCCTGGTCCGCCACCTGGATCGACGCCGCAATCGTTGGGATGCCGTAGCTTGCAGCCTCAAGCGCCGCACCAACCGTGCCAGACGTGGTGATCGTGTCGGTGCTGATGTTTTCGCCGATATTGAAGCCTGATATACACAGGTCAGGGCGCTTGTCCAGGATAACAAAGACCGCGAGGATTACAGAGTCTGCCGGAGTACCAGCGACCGCATAAGCCCTGAATGACTCCAGTTCGATCTCGGTCATCCGCAGAGGCGAGAAGACCGATACCGATCTCCCGACGCCTGATTTCTGCATAGAGGGTGCTGCAACAGTGACGTCCCCGAGATCGCAGACGCTTCTGTGTGCTGCCCGGATTCCTGATGAGTAGACGCCGTCGTCATTGGTTACAAGTATGGCTGGCATAGCTTACCTATTCTGCTACCGATATCCTATATATGACCCCGGCTCCTTTGCAGGTACGCCGCCCTTGAACTGATCCTGTACACGCTGGTAATGATCAGTGAGATCCGGGCTTACAGTCGGTCTTATCTTCTGCAAAGCCTCCTCGAAGTGCCGCATCTCGACATAGTCAAAGTCCTCGCGCATCGCAAGCATACCAGCCTCCCGGCAGAGCGATTCGAGATCAGATCCCACGTAGCCCTCAGCCAGCTCAGCCAGTTCGCTGATATTCACGCCAGAGAGCGGCATCTTTTTCGTGTGGATCTTCAGCACTTCCTCCCTACCCTCTTTCGTTGGCACCCCCGCGTACACAAGCCTGTCGAACCTTCCTGGTCTGATCAGCGCGGGATCAACGATGTCAGGGCGGTTGGTTGCAGCGACCACAACCACCTCTTGCAGCGACTGCAAGCCGTCCATTTCGGTGAGCAGCTGATTAAGCACACGGTCCGTGACCCTGGAAGTGTCGGTTCCGCGTACCGGAGCGAGCGCATCGAGTTCGTCAAAGAATATGATGGCAGGTGCAACCTGCTTTGCCTTTTTAAATGTCTCTCGAATCGCTTTTTCGGATTCACCAATCCATTTTGAGAGCAACTGCGGACCGTTCACACTGATAAAGTTGGCGTTCGATTCGCTTGCAGCAGCCTTTGCAAGCAGTGTTTTTCCTGTGCCGGGCGGTCCGTACAGGAGAATTCCTTTTGGCGGCGTAATACCCATTTTTTCAAACCGCCCCGGCTCTTTGAGCGGCCATTCGATTATTTCCTGAAGTTCCTGCCGCGCAACGTCCAGTCCGCCGACATCCTCCCATGAAACATGTGGAATCTCGACAAGAACCTCACGCATCGCAGATGGCTCGATCTCACGCAGTGCGCCATCGACGTCTTCCTTCATAACCGTCATTTCATCCAGTATCTCCTGTGGAATCTCCTCGTCATCGAGATTGATCTCAGGAAGATACCTGCGTATCGCTTTCATGGCGGATTCCTTCGTCAGGGCGGAGAGGTCCGCGCCAACAAAGCCGTGCGTATTCTCAGCAATCTTTGCCAGCTCGATATCCTCGGTAAGCGGCATCCCGCGTACATGAATTTGCAGTATCTCAACGCGATCATCAATATCCGGTACGCCGATCTCGACCTCCCTGTCGAACCTGCCGGGGCGGCGGAGCGCGGGATCGATCGCATTCACCCGGTTCGTTGCAGCGATCACCACCACCTGCCCCCGATCCTCGAGACCGTCCATCAGTGACAGCAACTGGGCAACCACTCTCCGCTCCACCTCTCCATAAACATCTTCTCTTTTCGGAGCGATTGAATCGATTTCATCGATGAAAATGATAGAAGGAGACTTTTCTTCCGCCTCCTCAAAAATAGCTCGCAGTCTCTCCTCGCTTTCCCCATAATACTTGCCCATGATCTCTGGTCCGGCAATGTAAAGGAAATGCGCGCCTGATTCATTTGCAACAGCCTTCGCGATCAGTGTTTTTCCAGTTCCGGGTGGACCGTGCATCAATATGCCTTTCGGAGGATCGACACCCAGTTTGTGAAAGACCTCCGGATGCCTCATGGGCAGTTCAATCATCTCGCGCACCCGTTTGACCTCCTCGTGGAGCCCGCCGATATCCTCGTAGGTGATGCCGGTCCCTTTCGCAGAATCAAAGCCCATGACCGGTTTTTCGAGCAGCACGATCTCTGTGCGCTTGTCAACCAGCACCAGACCTTCAGGCTCTGTCTCGGTCACGATCAGTGGCAGCATCTGTCCGCCGAACGGCGAGGGCGACGTCAGGATGGGGACCACGTCCCCGACTATGATCGGACGCTTGATCATCTGGTGTTTCACGATGATCTCGGCATCAGCCCCGAACTGGACCTCTGAGCCCTGTGGTGGCGCGAACACGATTTTCTCAGCCTCTTTCGCGGACGCACGCCTGATCTTCACCCGCTCTCCGATCCCTGTGCCTGCGTTCTGCCGCACGTAACTATCGACCCGTATCGTCTCCTGCCCCCAATCCTGCCGGTCGGCGCGCCAGACCTTCGCGCCGGTCATTTTCCTGCCCTCGATCTCGACGATGTCGCCTGGCGACAACTGGAGCGCTTGAAGGATGTATGGGTCAAGGCGTGCCATTCCTCTTCCCGCATCCTTCGGATACGCCTTTGCAACCGTTAGTTGAAGTTCATTCATGAATATCACCTGTACATTGTTTGCTTTTGTGTCCGCCTCTCGTATCCTCTGCTGTATCCGGATTTATATTTGTCTGGATTATGGATAAAGGTGATGCAAAGAATCGATTGCCGTGGTCATGTCTGTTACGCCAGCGAGGTTAGCGGCTAATCGGACTCGGGAAGTTGATAACCGGTATAGTATATGTATCAGCACCGTTTCGTCTGATTCGGTATCATGCAACAGGCAGACGAGTAACAACAGGCAGACGAGTAACTCTTTAATTTTGGACAGATGGGGATATGAATCCTGTGGCAACAGCGTGTTGCGGCGTATGCCAGTGTCGTCTACAGTCGAGCACGACCGGAGCGATACGCCAGCAGCAAAGCAGACATCATGGCAACGACCCCGAATCCCGGAGACTTTTCTGCTTCTGTTTGTTCTGACTTGGCATCTGCCGCCAGTGTCGGCATGCTTCCGCCTCTGACACGCACGTCAATGGTCTCCCACGTGTGCTGATCGACGTGCGACTTATCTGCAATCTCGAACTGGTATGTGCCGGGCGCGATATCATCGCTTGCACCGATTGTGATATGATATGTCACCGACTTTCCCATATCAAGTAGTTTTTCTTCATCGCCGTCCACGATCGTTAGCGTATCTGGCAACGATCTGGCATTTATAGACACGTCTGCATACTGGTTTCCGAAGTTCCCCAGTGTCACGTCAAAGGATGCCTGCGATCCGGGTTTTATATCGATTGTCGGGGGCAGGTCTGTGAACCGGATCTTGTCCATATCGGGTGTTGCCGCACAGCAACTCCAGACAGATACGGCTGCAATGACAAGTATGATGCTAATGCCGATGCCATGTAGCAGGTGTTTGGTTCTGACCATGTAACTTACCTCATGTTTGTTGCCATGGTTCTCTTCTATTGTTTAATGAATATATGGTCGATGGCTGAGACTTTTAATTCCGTCAGGCGAGTTGGAAATACCCGGAAACACATAACGCCGGATGATTCACGCATCCGGATTTTTGGGCTTTTCCCTCGCGTGGCTTCCCGATGAATGCACACCCCGGCTACGCGACCTCAATCACCGATGCGATGCAAATCTTTTATATGACGCGACACTAAAGGCACTCAATCGGGATGCAATCAGCATCAGCATACCCGGGACCATGACGCCAAGGTGGCGGAGCGGCTACGCAATCGCCTGCAGAGCGATACCATTCCGGTTCGAATCCGGACCTTGGCTTATTTTTAAAAATGCTATCGGGCGGCATGATTTGTGTTGCGAAAAGGGGTATTTTTAGGAATTAAGCCTGCTGATAGCGATTTTTTGTTTTTAATTTTAAATTGTTTTAAAAAATTAAAAACAAACACAGGGTTTAAATCCGGTGTGACTATATGCTTTATTCTAATGTTCAACAGCGCGGTTTTTAGAAAACTGGAAAAAAACGATTTTCGCACCCTTACCGGCATAGAGGCTGGTATGAAGTCTTATCAGTGGGTTCCACTGGAGATGATACCAGCGTTTGTGAAATTACGGGACAAAGAAGTCGCGTATCGCATTGGCAGGCTTCTCGAGTTTGGGCTCGTCAAAAAAACCATCATGCCATACGAGGGCTGCAAGATTTATTTCAAAGGATATGATACGCTTGCGCTTGGCACGCTGACGCGGAGGGGGCTGTCTGCGATCGGAGAGCGGATCGGCGTTGGCAAGGAATCAGTTGTGTATGAAGGGATATATGATGGCGAGCCGGTCATCCTCAAGTTTCACCGCGCCGGGCAGACGAGTTTCAAACAGGTGACGCGCCAGCGCGATACCGGGACCCGGGACCACTGGATCTTTATCGCCGGACGCGCTGCATGGCGTGAGCACGAGGCGTTAGTCGCGCTGCATGGCTCTGTCGCCGCACCAAGATGCGTGGACTACAACCGGCATGTGGTCGTTATGAGCGTGGCGCTTGGCTGCGAACTGTCAAAGACGACGGTGGATGATCCGGACTGGTTTCTGGACCGGATCATCGAGCAGGTCAGGAAAGCGTATAAACTCGGGTTCATTCATTCGGATTTAAGCGAGTACAACGTGTTTGTCAGCCCTGGTGGTGTTGAGCTCATCGATTGGCCCGGATACGTGACCAAAAAGCATCCGCAGGCAGATTATCTGCTTGACAGGGATGTAAAGAACATATTAACCTTTTTCAACCGGAAATATGAAACTGTGCGAGATAATAAAAAAGTGGTTGAATATATAAAGAATATGTGAAGTGCCCAGGACGGGTTTCGATCCCGTGACCTCCAGATTTCTCAGGTTTGGCGCGCTCGTATTTTCCCTATGAGTCTGGCGCCCTCCCAGCTAGGCCACCTGGGCACATACAGCAGACTTCGGCGCCGGGGGTATTAAAGAGTATCGACGTGGGGCGTGATTTTTTTAATTTCTTCTGGGTAACATGGCACGGACTGCGCAGAAGCCCGGCGTAGGTGGGCAAGCAACACAGGAGCAGGGTGGAATCGGTGCAAATCTATGTCTAAAAGCGATATAAGACAATGATCAACACTAATTAAACGTTCTGATGATTTTGCAGACCGCTAACGCTCCGCATTCTTGTATTTTTTGGAGAATCCCTCACACGAAACCGGCTGCCACAGTATGAAAGGACAGTATCTGTCGTGCAGCTTTTTCTTCTCTCGACCTTCTTTATATTTTGCACAAACTTTATAAAGAGAAAGAACGAATGTATATTCTGGTGGATATTAATGAAAGAGTTATCAATACAGGTAATGGGTGACCGGGAGCATGAAATATCTGATCTGCTGCAGAATCTTGAACTGTCCAAGATTGTGTCCAAGACCGTTGCATGTCTCGCCAACACAACCGAGATGACATCCCGAGAACTCGAGGCGGCAGCCGGCATCAGGCAGCCCGAAGTTAGCGCTGCCATGCGGGTGTTGCGCGCGAAAGAATGGGTTGTTGAACGCGAGGAGAAGAAGAAGCTGGGCAAGGGAAGACCGGTCAAGGTATACCGGCTCAATATTCTGCTCCGCGACATCGTCGAAACGCTCGAAAAAGAGAAAATATCATCCGAAAAAGAGATGATGAGTGATCTCGGGCGTCTGCGGGAGCTTGCATGACCTCGGGACCGTAGGGTAGCTTGGTCCATCCTGCCAGGTCGGGGATCTGGCGACCGGCGTTCAAATCGCCGCGGTCCCATTCGGGAAGGGGTTTTGTGGATTGCAGAGATCGGAGGGTTGCACCAGACTCTAACAGTCCGGATCACCTGCCGGATTTCCTAAAATAAATCGCTTTCGCGTCGAAGTATTCGGGATCAAAACCCTCACCGAGCCACTCCAGCAGTTCTTCGTCCTCCGCAGAATCGGGGTCATGCAGAGCATCCAGTAGTTCTTCATAGCCCCACACCCCGCCGCAATCCTCCGGGGGGCAGGCTCGCTTTCCTTTGATGCACACCGGATACTTGGTGTCTCCATCTCTCGGAAGAATCTTCTCCAGTAGTATCCGGTGTCCCCAGTCATCGCCAAAGTCGTACGTATATTCCGCCGATTGGTTTTCCATCGAGAAGTAT
>DAOWIV010000172.1 GCA_030640725.1 Methanosarcinales archaeon
GTACAGCACCATGGGCACGATGACGGTATTCGTTCCGACAAGCGGGAGCAGCGCAAAGAGTGCCACAGCCGCGCCCCAGAGGATTGGATAGGGGATCTCGAGCAGGATAAATCCAAGAGCTGCGATACATCCGGTCAGCACACATGTGATGAAATAGACGTTAAAGAGGCTGTGATATATTGGCCCCAGTTCATCGAGGAACTGCGAGACAATGTCCCGCTCAGGTAAGAAGGAAACCGCCTTATTCATGGCATTCTTGCCGTCGATCAAGAGATAGTAGACGAGGAGTATGGAAACACCGAACTGCGCGAGGTATATCGGTGTTCTGGCTGCCACACCGGCGACCATGCCTCCGGCAAGTGAGAGCAGCTTTGGCAGGACTTGCCCGGCAAGATCTTCGAGGTGCTGACCCACGTCCTCTGCATATCTGGCTGCACCCGGGACATGTCCACCCGCAAGATCGCTTATGAAGCTGAAAAAATTATCCGCCGTGTCCTGAAGGGCATATCCTGACTCTGAGAGGTTAGAGACCTCGATCACCATGGCATCGACCACCCCGAGGAGGAGGATCATGAATGCAAGGAATACCATCGATATGGCGAGGAGTGATGATATCTGCTTGTTTCTGGTGATGCGAAGGAAGTATGAGTAGATCGGGGAGAGGAGATACGCAAAGAAGACGCTCCACAGTATCGTCGTCAGGAATGCTTTGGTGATGTATATGACCGCGGCAATCACGATGAGAATCGTTGCCGCAGACGCCAATCTGAACTTCTTGCAGGAGTCCATACAATATCTTTTTTGTTCAACTGTGAAATATACTCTTCCTCATCTCTTTTGAGACTGTGGTATTTACCAACACGGCGGTTTCAGAGCTTTGAAAAGCCCTTGGATTGTGGCGATGTGAAGTATACATCCCAATCGTTCACACCACCCCTGCCCACATCAGCACCGCGATCGCCAGAAGCAGCGCCCCGGTCACAAATCTGATCGAACTCCGGTGTTCATCCTTGTACCGATTCACAGATTCCGGCTGCATCCCAAGCGTCATCGCAAGCCCGAGAACGAGCACGGGAAAGACCACCCCAATGTTGTACACGCTGAGATATAACATGCCATACGCACCGCCATCCCTGATCAGCATGTTCAGTATCGAGAGGTACAACGCACCAACGCACGGAGCCTTGACAAGCGAAAAGAGAACACCGAGCACGAATATCGCAACCAGACTCTCCTTTTTGATCAGGTTCTCGATAAAACGCATTGTGGAGCCGGATGTTTTGAACGAGGATCTATCATACTTTTTTACATGGTATGCATCATATATGTGCCATATTCCAAGCAATACAATGATTGCGATCAATATATTCTCGATCGTCTCCCGTGTACCTTCTGTATGCCCGATCGCCTGAAGCAGCCCGAAGCCAGCGACGAGATATGTGATGAATATGCCGGCACAGAATACCAGCACAAGCCAAAACATCCGGCGGCTCCCGCTTCGCCCACTCGCCTCACCTGATAACGTGATCGATGCGATGAATGCGAGTATTGCGAGCAGGCAGGGGTTGAATCCTGCGATCAGCCCGGCAACAAAGACTGTGGGGACCGATAGCTTGATCAGCGGCTGTTGTGTCCCGGTCTGGTTTATCTGACCTGTTTGGTCGGTTTGACCTGTTTGGTTTGTCTGGTCTGTCTGATTTCCGGTCTGCGTTTGATTTTGCATGGCTGGAATATTCCGTACGTCCTGATCGAGCAGATCTGCAAGCAGGGTGAGATTTCCGTCGTAATCCGAATAAATGGTCACCTGACCAGAGATCACAACCGCGGGGACGACACGGATTCCATATTTGTCCATTCTTTCAAAGCCTGATCGATCAGTGATCTCATACTCCACAACCAGGAGATTATGTTCGGAAGCAACGTCCTCTACGATCGGTCTGATCTTCTCGCATTTTTTGCAGCCTATTTCGTAGAAAAACTCGATAACATCATCATTATCATCATCTGAGGCATACACTGGCAATGGGATGGAAGATACGATGAGTAAAAGAAGTACGGTCCGGATAATCCCTTTCCGGTTCATGGTTCACCAAGCCGCTCAGCAGGTTCGGTCAGGAGAAACGATTCCGCCTCGATCATCTTTTTTAGCTCATCTGCAAGTTTGATCGCGCCTTTCCGGTCCGAATGCCGCAGGATGATCGGGATTGTTCTCCCGTGCATGGGGATCGCGCCCATCTCCGCGGTGAATGCCCCGCCATTGCATACAGACACGCAGTGCCCGCAGTTGCAGCAGAGATCGCCAGCGATCCTACCCCCGCCAACATCGAATGCGCCGGTAGGACAATCCACGTCGCAGGTGGTGCAGTGGATGCATCTTGCCGGGTCAAACGTTACCCCGGGATCTGGGCTCCAGACCTGTGAATAATCGGTTCTTCCAAGCGCACTTCTCGTCTGCACATCCAGGATCGGGAGTTCGATCTCGCTGTCGAGCCGGGACGTAGCAGACAGGATCTCCTCATCAAGGATCGGTATCGGTACTGCGACCGAATTGATGACATCGGCACCAGCCGAGGTTGCGAACCCTCCGATGTACGACCCGTTCATCCCATGCATATCTGCTGTCAGGGAGAGATTCCGCCTATCAGGCGCGCTTCTCGTGCCCTCGCCGATCACGTAGCCGATAGCGCCGTTCATCAGCACCCTTGTGCCGGTACCAATGGTACCATGGTCTTTTTCGAGCGGATTTAACTCGCCGCAGCCACCAAACACCGCTTCCCTGCAACCGCCTCCGAAATCGGCAACAGAGAAGATTGAGGGAGCCTGCTCGCCGGGGTTTACGAATGCGGAGTAGTTCCGGTATGCGCTGCGGGTCGTGAGCATACGTGCATAAGGGATGCTGTCGATGCTCAAAGTTCTGAGAATCTCCTTTTCAGGGGTCCTTACCACCACATCGATCTCTGCACCCCGAATCAGGTCAT
Organism: Methanosarcinales archaeon; assembly: GCA_030640725.1. Classification (GTDB taxonomy): domain Archaea; phylum Halobacteriota; class Methanosarcinia; order Methanosarcinales; family Methanogasteraceae; genus Methanogaster_D. Next base: position 2,979 of record DAOWIV010000172.1, read on the forward strand.
GGAAGAGATGCCCGCCCCCATACCTGCGATCTCTCTGCGCTGTTCCGTGAATGATCAGATCAACGATGCCAAGATGCTCATTCGGGCATGGACCCACATGAGCGGGCACGCCGTTTAAGGAGACCTGCTCTGCACGGGAGAAAACGCCAGGATCTGCGATGGGGAAAGACAATATCGCAAGAGTCCCGCTCATAACACCCCGCGTTGCGGTGGTGACGACATCGACATCATCTACGCCGATAGACTCGCAGGAACGGACGAGGTCGCAGAGTTCCTTTGCGGTCAGGACGATGGCGCTGTGGTCTTTTATCCTCCGGTTGATCTCTTCGATTGTTTTCATGGTTTTTTTGTGCTTTCCAGTAATACTCTTCTTCACTCATACCATTTACCACTTTTCCGGTTAACTCTGGAACTCTTCCAGGTATTCCAGCCACTCGTTCACAGTTTTAACTCTTTAATTACATGCGGAAGCTCGGATATGTCATCGATGATCATGTCCGCACTCTCACATAGTTTTTGGGATTTATCGCGGCGCTGCTGCATCGTCAGCACTCCAACATCGGCTGCCCTAATCGCACGGAGGTCGTTGATCTCATCGCCAACCATGACCACGTGTTCGTGGGTGTTTTTTAGATTCATTATCAGACGTTCCTTCATAACCGGAGTTGCAACAGGAACCACGTTTTCCTGAGGAATGCACAGATGCCGGGCAAGCGTTGACAGATTTTTCATACTATCCCCGGACGCGATGTAGAGATCGGCGCAATCCGTAAGCTGTGCTACCGCATCCTCCGCACCGGAAAACAGTTTCCCGGCGGTGCAGATCACATACGGGATTGTTCCCGCGGGAACATCGATAATAAACCCGGTTCCACTGTAAAAAGTGTTCTTACACTTTTTCTGAACCGCCAATACCACTTCCTTGAGATCCGAGACATGTACATCACCGGGACCTGCATCCAGTATGATGTGCCTGACATCATCGGTCGTGATGTTCTCGCTCGTGCAGCCGATGTTTATATTGATATCGTTCTCTACAAGAAAATGCTGAAGACTCTGGTCTGGCGGACAGCCAAGGAGCATGCCGGGCGATATGTCGATGGCAACGAGCGCCTGAGACTCACCGACGAGCCTGAGAGATGCTATGTTGTGAAGCTCTTCCCCGGTTCCGATGTTCTTTGCCACCCTGTACATCCGCACCAGTGTGCCGGATGAGTCGAAAACGATTGCACGGTGATGGGTCATCTATATTGATGAGGGATGCCGCAGGTATTAATATTTTCTTGACGATGGCAGCCTCCACTGGCATTCTGCACAAAAAGCAATCGCGTACTTTTGTGCTCCTTTTCCCTGAAGATTGTACAGAGCGCACGCGTCTGGGTTGCCTCTAACTGCTATAATTGCTCTTTTTTGATCTCAGAATTTGTGCGATTGCCGATCTCCTTCGTTTAAATCACATCAGATCGATTGGACTACTCTCATAACAATGTTTTGCCATGCATACAGCGAAAACATTTCTCTAAAAACCAAGCACAGCCCCAACATGACAGGTCATATAGACCACTGAAGACTGACTGCTATGCTCTGGCGCACACAGCATCCCGCGAACCCTCACAGGTTCTGTGCGACGGTACTGGTGGTCGAGAACACAGGCTTTCTGGTTGTAGCACTGCGGATAGCGTAACCGACCGCCCCACCATCAGTAACTCACCGCCACGGTTCGAGCAGACATGCAGGACA
>DAOWIV010000102.1 GCA_030640725.1 Methanosarcinales archaeon
ATCTGAAAGAGCTATTCCCGAAAGTGAGTGTAGAACACGGCGCAAACTCGCCGTTTATTGCAGGGCAGCTCCAGATGGGGAAGTTCGATCTCTTTCTGGTCTGCCCGATGAGTGCGAACACCGCGGCAAAGATTGCGCACGGGATCGCTGACTCACTGCTGACAAACGGCGTGTCACAGGCGGCAAAAGCAAGAATACCGATCTACATCTACCCTGCTGACCAGTATAAGGGTTCTGTCACGACGATACTGCCGGATGGGAAGGAGATGACCCTGTACATGCGGGATGTGGACATCGAGAACGCTGACCGGTTGAAACGGATGCAGGAGATCACGGTTCTTGAGAGCACAAGGGAGATTGAAGGTGTCGTGAGGCGGCACATCGATGGTACGTAGGGGGTGAAGAGGCACTATATTTGTCCTGCCCGCGTTGAGTCGTTCCCGGCGACAGGAGAATCGCGAGTATCTACTATCCCGGAGATTGATGATACAACACCAGAACCAGAACCCCGGCAAACGCCCCGATCAGAATCCAGTCCCGCCCGGTTAACGCCCTGTTGTAGTAATAACACTCCCGATTTCGATGATAACACCTCGATTCAAGAGCATCAGCCAGTTCATCTGCTTTTCTGAATGATCTACGTAGGAGTGGCATCATCGTAGCGGTAAAACCGGTTAAACCATTTGGTTTGTAACCCCTTGCTGTCTGCGCTCGTAGAATAGTCTCTTTATCACGCAGCAGCCCTGGCATGAAAGCCATCGCCACCCGCACCATGAATGCAACATCGGCGCCATGCCTTCCGAGCGGTCTTAGGAAGTATGCGAGAGCCATGTTCAGCTCGGACGGGCTGGTCGTATGGATCAGTATTGTGGCAAAGAGTATCAGGAGCGCAAATCGCACTATGGCAAGTATCCCTACGTATATGCCACCTTCCACGGGTAGATGGACTATAAATATCGCAACAAAGAATATTAGCATCGGTCTGAGCCTCTTTATGAGACTGGCGACCTGGATGCCCGCGATATGCGCCAGCACCGGAATTGCGGCTGACAGCAGCCCGAGTCCGGGAGGACCTGCTAAATATACCATGATTCCTGTTCCGACAGTTGCAAGCAGTTTCGTACGCGGATCAAGCGTATGGATGCACGAATGCCCTTTTCTGTAACCAGTAAGCATGATCACCACCCCTCTGATTCATGTCTCCCGGACACCCATTTCAGGTACTGGCTTTTCGTGCCAGTGAATGCCAGATTCCCACGTTGCAGCACTGCGATCCGGTCTGAGATGTCCAAGACATCCCTGATGTGGTGTGATATGTATATAATGGTCGCGCTTCCTGCAACCCCCCTGATGGAATCCAGAACCCGTTTTCTTGATTTTGAATCGAGGCTGGCGGTGGGTTCGTCAAGAACTATGTATTCCGGATATATTGCAAGTATTGAAGCAAGAGCAACGAGTCTCTGCTCTCCTATGCTGAGATGAAATGGCGAACGATCAAGAATCGTCCTGTACAGACCTGCCTGCGACATTGCAAAACGCATCCTTGACTGCATCTCACCCTCTGATACATCCATCCTCTTAAGCCCGAAAGTCATCTCCTTTCGTACCGTTTTTTCAAAAAAGAAGTCTTCAGGCTGTTGGAATAGAATCGCCACGTTTTTCCCCGGTTCCGGAGGTCCTCCGTCTATGCTGATGCTGCCTGCGGTGGGCGTGTCAAGACCTGCGATGAGGCTTGCGAGCGTGGACTTTCCTGAACCGATCCCGCCAACGATTCCGGTAACGCTCCCCTTCTCGATGGTGAGGTTGATATGAGTGAGCGCAGCAGTCGCCCACCCTGTGCCCGGCTCATAGACATGGCTCACGTTTACCTTAATCCCCCGGCTGCGTGGCTCTGATTGCCCGGCAACCTCCAAAAATCCTGCAAATCCATATCCAAATCCAGATCCCACATCTTCGCAGGCAACGAGGGTTCCAGGGTCTGTCTGCGAAATTTTACCGCCCGAGATGGCGAACACCCTGGAACAGTCAACCAGATCGCCGGGGTCATGCGTGATCAGGATGATCGAGGTGCCGGCTCTGTTCAATCCGGATAGGGTCTTGATCACATGCTTATGGCTACACGAATCCAGCATCGAGATTGGCTCGTCTAAAACGATGCATTCTGGCTCCATCGCCATGACCGCGGCAAGATTCACCAATTGTTTCTGTCCCCCGCTCAGAAGGCTGATATTTCGATCTCTCAACCCTGTTATTCTGAGTATCTTCAGATATTTGTCGATTCGACGGTCAATCTCTGGTTTTGGGACACGAAGATTCTCAAGACCGAATACAATGTCCTCTTCCACGGTTTCGCCAATCGCCTGGGCGTCCGGGTTCTGGAACACGATGCTTATCGATCTTCTGATCGCAAGCAGGTTTTCCGAATCGCTGGTGGGCTTTCCGTTTACCCGGACAACTCCTTTCTGTGGAAGCAGCAGACCGTTCAAAAGTCTGGCAAACGTCGTTTTTCCAGAGCCGTTGGCTCCCACGATGCCGATGCACTCGCCCTTTCCGATACGGAGGTCAACTCTTTCCAGAATCGGTTTTTTTTGGCGATAAAAATGCACGTCTTCCAGTTCAATCATTTGTATGTTCAGTGTATCTCCTTATATGTTGTTATATTCCATCAGGCTTCATTTTGATCCATTAGATTCCCTATCCGCTTCGCTACAGCAAATGCAGCAACCAGTTTGATCAGATCTCCAGTCAAGAACGGTAGAACGCCAATCATGGCAGCCTCCCGGATGGACGGTAGATCTGCAACAATAAATAATTGCAGGACTCCGGCAGCATAAATCACGGTAAGCCCCGCGATCATAGCAGTGATCATAACAATCGTACTTTTGCCAAGGTTTTCAACGGTTAGCCCTGTGATAAATGCACCCATAACAAACCCGATAAGATATCCGCCTGTTGGTCCAAGAATAACCCCTATCCCTGACGAACCACCTGAAAAGACCGGGAAACCTATGATTCCGAGTATCACGTACACTGCCATGCCGGTTGCGCCCCACCTGCTGCCCAGTACCAGCCCTGTCAGCAGCACAAAGAATACCTGAAGAGTGAGCGGCACCGGGCTTATCGGGATCGGGATTCGTATGAGCGCACCAATCGCAGTCAGGGCTGCAAACATGGATGCATAGACCATTGGTCTTACTCCGGGGTGTTCTGCTGGCATGGTATCGATCTTGATTGTTAACGTGTTTCTGGTTAATGGTTAACAATCATCTTTAAGGTTAACGGCTCTTCGCTATTTCATGTGGGTAACTGGAAATCCAGGTGCCCCAATCGAAGATAAATCATGGTCATGAAATTCCGGATATTCCGATAACCACGAGCACTCCTCTTTAATAACTGAACAACGCTATTAATTCCCTCTAAGATGCCATTAGTGATTCTTGAGTCAAAATAATTTAGGATACCATTCCAATGTCTCTTGATAGTCAAAG
>DAOWIV010000270.1 GCA_030640725.1 Methanosarcinales archaeon
GTGTTATCATATTTGAGCTATCTGGCAACCCGGAGCACCGCATCGACCGCCTGCAACAACATCCGGTTCTCCTGCCTCGTCCGAACCGCCACTCTGACATACTCTGTGCTTAGATTCTTAAACGTTGCACAATCCCTAATCAGAATTCCATGTTCAAGCAGTCTCTGGGTCAGTTCCTGCGAATCCATGCCAGTATTGGTGATATCAACGAGAATGAAATTAACATCACTTTTCAGCGGGACAAAACCACGAGCGATCAATCCTTTTGTGAGATACTCCCGCTCTGTACGTATCAGATCGATTGATTTCACGAGATAATCGCTTTTCATACATGCATCCATCAGGCGCATTCCGATTACCTCGGCTGGCGCACCAACATTCCAGACCAGCCGCACACGGTTGAGCAGTTCGGCGAGTTCACGGGATGCGATGCCAAAACCGATGCGAAGTCCGGGGACTGCAAACACCTTTGTCAGCGATCTGAGCACAAGCACGAAATCAGAGTCAAGCACGGTGTGCGCAATCGATTGAGTCGGATCAGCAAGCTCTATGAACGCCTCATCGACAAAGAGAAATGTTTCGTGGTCGAAGCAGCGATCTGCAAGTCGCATCACCTCGCTTTGCGATACCAGACCTCCTGTCGGGTTGTTTGGATTGCACAGAAACACAGCGCTTGCATCTGAGAGTTCTGCGGACGTCAGTTCAAGAATCTGTGAATAATCGCAGTACTGCACAGTTGCTCCGAATAGCTGGCACTGGAAAGCATATTCACCGAATGTGGGCGATGGGATGATCACGCGGTCGCCACTCCGTACGACAGTCTCTGCAAACAGCCTTATCAGTTCGGACGATCCGTTTGTGGGTATGATATTCTTTGCGGTGATCTTTTGCGTGTGTTTTGGGGAACCTGAGTATCGGTACTTCTCGACAAAACCGGCGAATGCGCCCCTCAAACGGAGATATCTGTTATCGGGGTAACGCTTGATCTCTTCATCGAGCATTTCGGCGCTCTTGGCTGCTGTCTCGACCTCGGGAATCCCCCTCGGGTTTAAATTGGCGCTGAAATCGAGTACACCCTCCCGTCCCGATTCCGCTATCCTACCACCGTGTATGCAGGGGGTGCTGCCAGCAGTTTCCTGCCGCACAAACCGTGTAATTGAGCTTATCGAACCCATTATGACTGGTCTGTCGTGATATACTCATCGAGGCTGCTAACACCGTCGAGTTCACTGGATTCGATCGCAACCTGACTGAAAAGACTTTCGCGCACACGGATCGGGGATCCGGTCCGCACCGCAATCGCTATGCAATCACTCGGTCTGGCATCGATCTCCTTCTGCGTGTCCTGCACGTTTAGAACCAGTCGCGCATAGAACGTGCCCTCGCTCAGGTCATCGACCAGCACGCTCTTCACCGACCCACCCAGTTCCTCGAGCATCATGATCATGAGGTCATGTGTCATTGGTCGCGGCGTCATCTCTTTGCGCAGTGCAATGTGTATCGACATGGCTTCCGAATGACCGACGAAGACCGGCATGATGCGCCCCGTCTCATCAGCGAGCAGCACCACCGGGGCCATCTGCTTGGGACCGCCGACCATATATACGCCCCGGACTGTGGTATCAACAACATCCATCGTTTCGTTCATATCCTGTAACTTTTATTCTTGGGTATGTACCATCAAAAAATACCAGTGAACAGATGTATATAAGATTTGATCGCATAATAAATGTTGCTTGAGAATTGCCGTACGTGCAACAAATATGTGCATAAGATAGGAGTATGGAGATAACAATGATTAATATTGCAATAACGGGCGCATACGGGCGCATGGGCGCACTGATCATCGAGAACATCGGTGATGCGCCGGACATGAGACTGGTTGCGGCACTTGACATGAGTGGTATCGACATGCCAGCCGGGGCTGATAATGTCGTGATATCGCACGCAGGTGGGATTGATGCGGTGCTCAAGAGTACTTCGCCGGATGTTTTGATCGATTTCACGATCGCTGATGCCGCCGTTGGCAACATCAGGCACGCCGTCTGCAACAACGTGAATCTGGTGGTCGGAACGACAGGGCTTGAACCGTATCAGGACGAGATCGCGGAGATCATCGCCGGCAACGTCTCTGCGGTGATCGCACCAAACTTTGCAGTAGGTGTCAACGTCTTCTGGAAATTGCTTGCGGAAGCAGCCGCATACATCGGCGACTGGGACATCGAGATCATGGAAGCGCACCACCGCCACAAGAAGGATGCGCCATCAGGAACTGCGATGCAGGCGGCTGAGGCCATAAACAGGGTGATTGGCAGAAAGAGACTGGTGCACGGGCGCAAGGGGCTGTGTCCCCGGGGCGATGAGATCGGCATTCATGCGATCAGGGGCGGCGACATCGTCGGGGATCATTTTGTCCTCTTCGCAGGAGATGGCGAGCGCATCGAGATCAAACATCAGGCGCATAGCAGGCAGGCATTTGCAGCCGGTGTTATCAAGGCAACGCGATGGGTGATGGACGCGCCTCCAGGAATTCACGGAATGGATAAGGTGCTCGGACTGTAGCCTTTGAACTGCGATAATCCCGGATCAAATAGCAAGGGCAAGGACGTCGCTTGCTTTTTGCAGATATGTCCTCCCTGAATCGGTAATCTGGAAGACGTCCGAACTCTTCTCGATCAGGTGGTTTTCCTGCAACATGTCCAGATACTTGCCGGCACGGTTGAAATTCAGATTGGCAGCATAAACGATCCCGGTCTTGTTGGTACCGCATTCTCCAGCGGCTTTGAGGATATCCACGACGATAGCGATTTCAGATCTTCTTGTCATAGTACTCACCACTGATAACATATAGGGATTACAAGGTATATAAACATATTGGTATGACCTAAATTTGCAGGAAAAGATGATAAATTGTTATAACTGCGAGGGGGATGTTATATGGTCCGCCAGAGTTGAATGCCTGTAAGTTTGAACCTTGTCAGGTCTATGGGGTGCATAGCCAAAGCGGGCACACGGCATAAACTGCGATTTTTACGGGCATGATTTGGTATCGGGGGTTTAGGCGAATCCGGTATCATGAAAAAAGCTTAATCTGTATTTATCTGCATAAATCTGTGTCTGACAATGTTTTTTAGACACAGATTAACACTGATTTACACTGATTTTACCTTTTCAGTGTTTTTATTGGCGAAACAAACTAATAGCCGCCTGCAAACAAGAACTCAGA
>DAOWIV010000256.1 GCA_030640725.1 Methanosarcinales archaeon
CTCCCAAACATAGCTATTGATTGAACAAGAGCCATGGTCACAAGGAGAATCCAGAATGCATGATAACCTGCCTTCTCATTGACTCTCACAGACCGTTCGTCCGGTATCAGATCTTCTTTAGGTGTTGCTGCTGCAATGATGGCTATGATGATCACAATAGCCCCCATGATGATCAGGACAGAACCAATCCCGAAATAGGTGGGACCGGAAAGGAAACTCATTATGAGGATACCGGCGAGGATCAATAGAACCGCAATGCCTGAGAAACGCAGGATATCTTTATCTTTTCTGAGTTTCATACTACCTCCCCTCTCCTGTTGTAGTACCATCTGAGTATAAGAAATGAATATATTCCCACCATTAGAGTCATGGTGTACATATCCTTAAGTTCGAGGTTCAGTGACCAGATTTTGTCTGCCCAGAACATGAGCGTCACAGACAATATAATCAGCCAGCCCGCAGTATAACCCGCTTTTTCATTAATTTTCGTAACCCTTTCATCCGCTGCGAGTTCTGTTTTTGGTTTTGTTGTTGTCGCAGCATACAACGCTACAACGAGCATGAATAACCCAAAACCAATTAAATTTATTCCAACCAATAACAATGCTTTGGAATATGTCTGGAATTGAATCGCAAGCACACCCAACAGAACCAACCCCAGACCGATTCCGGAAGTGAGTAAAATCTTTTTATTTGTTTTTATTTTCATTTCATTCGCACCCCATCCTGTTGTAATACCATCCAAGTATAACAAACGAAAACACGCCGATAAGAATAGTTACCGAGAGCGCACCTCTAACTTCAAGATCGCATAACCCTCTTTCATCTGCCAGTGAAAGCAGTCCGCCAGACAATACAATTATCCAGAATGCGGCATATCCCGCCTTCAGATTATTTTTCTCTGTCCTTTCATCAGGCAGAACTTCTGTTTCCGGTCTTCGCATGGCGTACAATGCTGAACCAAGCATGATCAGTCCGACCCAGATAAGAAAACAGTGCTTAAAATCACAGTTATGAAGGCAATTGATTATGCCCCCAAAAACCATCACAGTTCCTGCCAGTAAGCCCCCTATAACAAATGCATCCTTGTGGTTTCTAATTTTCATCCCACATCACCCCTTTTCTCGCACAAAATAAAAAAATACGGAGTCAGGTCATTGACTCCGCTACGTTCACCAGCTCGTCCTTCTCAAGCCCACCAGACAGTGAATAATCGATGCCATCTGCGCTCCACCGGAGCGTGTTCATGCCAAACACGGACGTAATCTCTCCATCGGTACCGTTGATGCTCACAATCTCGGGTTCACCCCTTATCATTCCGGACTGTTCCGTATCATCACTGATCCACTCTGAGAGATACAATCGCTCATCTCCGTTCGTATATTTCAGCGATACGACTTTCCGCTCGCCACCAGTCACCATCGCATGGTCGTCTAATTCATAGCCTTCCGGCAGATATGATGGGGTTCTCAGATCGAAAGTTAGATTCGCCCTCGCCTCATCGAGCGTCATCGTCTCAGGCATCCTATCCTCAAACGATTCCTCCACGACCTCGGCACCAACCGGTGCCTCGAATATGAACTCGCTGTCAGGGATGCCGGTGTTAAACGTTATATCCCGGTATTCAACCTTCACCATGGGATTGCCGTCCGCATCGTACATCTCAGTCCCGAGCAGCATCCAGTTTTCGCGATCGACCCATACGCGTGTCTTGGAGATGAATTTGCGGTGAGCTTCATCCTTGGGCGTTGCCTCGATCACGTAAGTGCTGCGCCCGCCGACATTCTCGGTGCCCTTGTATGATATGTCGTTCTCGTCCAGAATGCCTTTGACGATCTGGGTATAGTCCATCTCAAATGGCGCATCCTCCGCATCAGGGAGTTCCATCTTCGTCACCTGATTCTTTGCAGGGTCATACGTCCACATCGTGCTGCCGTTTATGACCATCACCGTGCCTGCAAGTTCGGCTGGCTCGATGAATTCGGAGCGGGTTTTATCCGGCGGTTTGGTCACCATTGTTGCCCGCATAGTCATATCCTCTCCGCCAAACGACGATGTCATGACCATCGTGGCTGAGAAGTCCTTGATCTCTGCCTGCTTCGCCTCCATCATGGACGCGATCTCATCTGCCGACATCTCAGACCCCTGATCGACGCATCCGGTGAGCAGGACGGCTGCAAGGACAATTGTGACTACTACTATCTGTTTCGTCTGTCTCTTCATCTGTTTTCACTCTCCTGTGCGGTCTCTGTTATCGAAGTTACTTATTTCTAACTCCATGTTAGATATAGATAACATTAAGGTATAAAAAGATTTCTGACAGTCATGATTGGCGGTTCAACATACATGGCGTCAAATCAGAGTCTCGCGGCACTGCGATTTGAACGTTCCCTGCCTACCGCTCTTCGATTGCAGCAGCGACCGCCTCTGCAACCTCCATCGTTGAGCAGCGACCGCCAAAATCAGGCGTCACAATACCCGCAGCCGTGACACGAGAGACCGCGTCATGCACCGCATCAGACTCTTCTGCCCTGCCGCACCACTTAAGCATCATTGCAAGGCTCAAGATTGCTGCAATCGGGTTTGCAAGTCCTTTGCCAGCGATATCCGGTGCACTGCCATGCACAGGCTCAAATAACGCATAATTTTCCCCTATATTTGCACTTGCGCAGAGACCAAGCCCGCCGATCAGCGCAGCAGCCATATCACTCAGGATGTCTCCGAAGAGGTTCGTTGTCACGATCAACTCGAACCGCTCAGGATCCAGCACCAGACGGTGTGCTGTTGCATCAACGAGCATATCCTCCCAGGGAATCCCACGTCTGTCTGCAACACCGATGCAGACCTCCCTGAAGAGACGGCACGACTGTAAGATGTTGGCTTTGTGCACGATGGTCAGGCGTTTCAGGTGTTTCCGCCGGTCTCCCCCCCATCCTCCACTCCCTCCTCGGTCCCCGCTGGCAAGCAAACATGCATACTCTGCGATACGCTCGCTGCCCTTGCGGGTGATGACACGCGTCGAATGCACGGCATCAGGGAAGACTTGCTCGACGCCGGAGTACATGCCCTCGGTATTCTCGCGGACGATGGTGAAATTGATGTTTTTACCACCACCCATGCCTTTGACCGGTCGTATATTAGCATACAGGTCGAATTCCCGCCTGATCTGGACAAGAACGCTTTTGTAGTCCGGATCTGGTGGCGTTGTGATCGCACCAAAGAATATGCAGTCGCACGATCTGAAAAGATCGAAATCGTCTTCTGTTATCGCTCTGCCGGTGCGTTTCCACTTGCCATACCCAACCTCAACCGGAACCTTTTCGATATCGAGCGAAAGCACATCCAGCACCTGGAGTGCGGCTGGAACGACCTCTTTTCCGATCCCGTCCCCTCCGACGACCGCAATTTTCATACGATTCACACGGTTCATGCCATTCACAACTTTCGCAGCTTTCATCAAGGCTCGCCCCGCCCCGCTCACATACCGAGCTTCTTCATCATCTTCTGCATATTGAACCTGCCGCCACGAAGCCCTTTCATCGCCTTCTGCATCATCCGGTGATATTTCAGCAGTTCCCGCACATTCTCGATATCCGTACCAGAGCCGTGTGCGATCCGCTTGATATGCGAGCTGTCAACGATCTTCGGATCGAGCAGTTCGGCTTCGGTCATCGAGTCCATGATGATCTTATACCCCGCCATCTTATCAGAGGTCTCGCCATACATGTCATCCGAGATCTTGCCTATGCCACCGATAGGCAGCATCTGCATCACCTGCTTGAGCGGACCCATTTTGTTCATCGCCTCCATCTGGGAGTACATGTCCTTTAGCGTGAACTTGCCCTGCATCATCTTTTCGACATCGATCTCGTCATCGGTGAACACCTCTTCCGCACGCTCAATCAGCGTCTTGATGTCACCCATGCCGAGCAGTTTTGAGATGAACCGGTCGGTCTCGAACTTTTCGAGGTCGTCGGGAGTCTCGCCAACACCGATGAAAGCAATCTGTGCGTTAGTCTCTGATACAGCAGAGAGCGCACCGCCGCCCTTTGCAGTGCCATCGAGTTTTGTGATGACAACACCGGTGATCCCGATCGAGTCATGGAACGTGCGAGCCTGATCCCTTGCCTGCTGCCCGATCGCGGCATCCAGCACAAGCAGTTTCTGATCCGGCTTTGCAATTGCATGGATTGTCTCCATCTGTTCGATCAAATCGTTTTCAAGTGAGTGCCTGCCCGCGGTATCAATAATCTTGACATCATACGCACTCAATTTATCAAGTCCCCGCTCAACGATTCCAATGGGGTTATCGGTGCGTTCCCCATAGAATGCGATGTTTAAACCATCGCACAACATCTTCAATTGGTCATAAGCTCCAGGACGGTCAGTATCTGCGCAGATTACGCCAGGTTTCAGCCCCTTTCGCTGGAAGTACCGCGCCAGTTTTGCCGTGGTCGTGGTCTTGCCGCTGCCCTGCAGCCCGACCAGCATGAGCGTCTGTTTCGAAAGCGATGGGGGTGTGCTCTCGCCGATCAGGGTTGCAAGTTCGGCATACACGATCCCTATCACGTGCTCGCGTGCGCTTGCGCCGGCACGCGGTTTTTCGTCCAGTGCACGGTTGCGTATCCTTCCTGATAGTTCCATCACCTGTTTCACATTGACATCCGCCTGCAGGAGCGCACGCTGGATGTCCTTGACCATCTCGTCCACCGCACGCTTATCAACGCGCCCGCCACCCGCGATCTTCTTGATCGCGCTCTGGAGTGAATCACCAAGTTTATCAAGTACCATAGTTTTTTGTTACAAACTTCCAAACATGATGCCGGTCACGCCTTCGATGGTGATTTTGTATGAAAACACCAGGGGGATGGGCAGACCAAACACATCGCACGTTATATCAGCGGTATGGCTCTTAAGGATTGGGATGTGGTAGGGGGCAGAGAATCTTGATCGCGATCACTGTTAATCCGTTTCTTAACATCCCCGGTGTGACGACACCTTTTCGGATCGTGGGATTGCTCGCAAGATGCGATCGCATGGGGTGCATCAGGGCGAGACCGAGGGCAGTCACTTTAGTAGGATTCAGCAGGGTGTACCGTTTCTTGGACTTGCATCTGATGTATCGCTTCCTCTTTTGGACTATCAGGCAGTTCCTTTTGATAATGCGTTTGATTGTTGACAGGTTTGGAGTGTCATCTTCTGAGTAACCAAGCTCGTGCATACGAAAGCGTATCTCGACAGCTCCGATACAGCGATACTTTGTGTCTTCGGTTGCTCCTTCCAAGAGTGACTTTCGCACGTTCACCACAAGATGTTCTATCTCCGAATCCGTCTTTCTGTGAACATTCTTTGGTGCTCCGGACTCTTCCTTGAACCACTCCTTCTCACTGCTTTTATTGTAGACTAAGGAGGAAACGATTGCTGGCTCCTCCTCGTCTAAGAACCGTACGTGCGACTTTCACCGCATACGGCTCAAGCATCTCGCAACCCTTTCTGTATCGGGCAGCGGTTCTCATTCGATCGCCGCCTTTGTAATTCCAGTTTGCAGCCTATTAACACTCTTTA
>DAOWIV010000089.1 GCA_030640725.1 Methanosarcinales archaeon
AACTTACGAAGAAGAGAGAAAAGAAGAAGGGACGGACTGCGAGGAAGTAGAAGCAGATGGGGGAGGGTTGAGACTGTGGGAACGGTGGCAGACAAAGAGGTTGACCGGGGCACACAATTCGAAACCATGCGCGGCGATGTGGCAGTCTCCGGGACGAAACGGTATCCGATCCTGTCACGCTCGGGTCAATTTTTATACGAAGAGAGCGCGTGAACAATTTGGCGCTCGCGAACGGTGATCGACAGCGGATCAGTGCATCCGGACCGGGATGTTCCCGCTATTAACGATTGCTGGTGGTAACGCGAGACTGCATGAATATACAGGAAAATATAGGTGCAACATGACCGGAAAGACTCTTTTGATGGCGATTGTACTTATCGGACTGGCAATATCCGGCTGCATTGAGAACGGCGCGCAGCCGGCTGACAATAATACCACAGACGCGTCCGCGAACGTGACCGATAATGTTACCGCGAATGCGTCGGAGCATGTGGAGAGCCGGAGTGTCTCGATACCGCTCGAAAAGCCGCCGTTTCTTGAGAATTCGTAACGCTTAAATAGGATTGATTCATCGTTATCAGAGGTGATATCTTATGAAAAAGAGATACATTTCAATGATGTTTGTTGCGCTTCTTGGTCTTGGTTTATTATTTGCCGGGAGCGCGTGCGCCGCAGTGGACTTCCCTGCGGATGAGGCTGGGATAAGTGCTTATGTGCATGCCAAGGATAGCGTTAATCTGAACAATGTGAAGCCTGCTCTTGCGACAATCGAGCGCGAGACAGAAGACTACATCATAGGCACGGTTGCGCTGAGTGGATATACCGAAACGCAGTATCCGCATGTCTATGTCAGTACAGATGGTTGGGTGGTTGCGTACTTCCCGAATGACCGACCGTCGAGCTGGCTCTTCCCATGGTACTCCTACAGCGGTGGTGCAATATCAACCACGACCCTCGCTGACACAGTGGATATTGTTGTTGACCAGGTGGGAGGCAGCAGTAGCGACCTCAAGTACTACAACTTCAAGTACCCGGACGCTACCAGAATGATGCTGATAATAGAGAATGAAGGCTCGAATGCATGGACCTACTTTAAGGTGAAGATACCTGAAACTTTCATGCCGTATGAAGTAGCGTGGTCATTCTCATGTCTTCATAGCAGTTATTGCGGTTTCCAACTGGATGGCGTATCAAAAGGATCTGGTTACGGGGTCTTTGGATTGTCTTCCGAGTTTGAGAAAGGCGTTGAACATACACTCCATGTGAAACGTGGTCGTGCGGGTCTGGTGTTGCTGTATGACGAACCATCGTCTTAGAGCATGTCTTCTGGTGCTGACGCTTTCCACACTCCTGACTTCCGCATTCGCCGACGAGATCGTGGTGGTGGATGCCGATACGACATGGAACCTCACGCTGGAGAATGCCACGTCTGTGACGCCGATTCTTGACGAACCGAATGTGATTGTGGTCAAATACGCTGATACGCTCTCGCATAAATCACTGGAGAATGCCACGTCTGTGAATCCGATTTCTGGCGAGCCCGGTGTTATGGTTGTTAGATATGCTGATGCCATTGCATACAAGTCACTGGAGAATGCCAATGAGGTCAAGACACCGATTGGCGAGCCGGATGTGATCGTGGTTAAATATGCAGACACTTCCTGGAATTCAGAGATTGCTGAGGGAATCTACATCCTCAATCTGACCATCGACTCCCCGGAGGATGATGATTTCATCCCCACGCCAAGTGTAACGGTGTGCGGAACCGCATCCTCTCCAAATGGCGTCGCAAACGTCACGGTAAACGGCGAACTCGCAACCGGAACAGAGGACTGGACCATCGCAATCCCGCTTAACGAGGGCGAGAACATGATTCAAGCGAAGGTTACCGACACCACGGGCTACTCCATAACACGAACGATTCGAGTGGTCCATTACGATGCCGGATGCAACTACAACGATACCGACAATGATGGCGTGATTGATCTCCTGGATCAGGAAGAGGGTACGCCGCCGGATTCGTGGGTGGATCGGTTCGGGCGGGCGGTTATGCGCGGCGATGTCAATGGTGATGGTAAGCTCACATCTGCTGATGCGCTGATGATTCTGCGGGCGGCGGCTGGCGCGATCGATCTGTAGGCGGTTCGGACGTGTGCTGCATGGAGATGCAGGCGATGGTGGCTGCGCCGCCCACGACGCGGCTGCCACAAGCCCGTAGGTTGCAAGCCAGAACGTAAAGTGGACGTGAACGGAAATTGTAGCCGAGACGGTGGCAACACCGTGATAAACTACGGTAATTGGTAATCGCTTAGATCCCGCCCCCACCATCCACACAGACCGGACTCTCCCGCAGCCAGTCAATGTCCGGCTGATACAGCGCCCGCAGATCCCTTAGCCCAAGCCTGAGCATCGCAAGCCTGCTGACGCCAAGCCCCCATGCAAGCACAGGACACTCGATTCCGAGCGGTGCGGTCACCTCTTCCCTGAATATGCCTGCTCCGCCGAGTTCGACCCATCCGAGACCCTCAACATAGACCTCCGGCTCAACAGACGGCTCCGTGTACGGGAAGTACCCGGGTCTGAACCGCACATCCGGAAAGCCGATATGGTGGTAGAACTCGACGAGATACCCGAGAAGGTTGGCAAACGAGACGCCTGGGTCCATCACCACGCCTTCGAGTTGCTCAAACTCCGGCGTATGCGTCGGATCGATCGTCTCACGACGGTATGCGCGGTCGATGCAGAACGCCTTTTTTGGGGGATCGGGATGATCTGTAAGGTACTTAATCGTAATCGCAGTGGTGTGGGTGCGAAGAACCTCTTTTCTTGATAGTTCCTTGCTCCATTTTCCGCCCCACCCGGTTGAGCCTGTATCACCACCGGTTTCGTGGACCTCCTTTACTTTCCCGTAATATTCTGGCAGTTCCGCTTCGGAATCGAGATAGAATGTATCCTGCATCTCCCGCGCCGGGTGATCCTGCGGCTGGAAGAGCGCATCGAAGTTCCAGAAGGAACTCTGCACGATCTCTCCTTTGATCTCGGTAAATCCCATGTCAAGCAGTATCCTGCGCATCTGGTCAATCAAACGCTGATATGGGTGAATCTTTGCACAGTACGCCCGCGGCACGGGTGCATGAATGTTGTAAGCGCGGATATTATCCCATTTGCGGCTTCGTATGATATCAGACGTCAATTGTACGATTTCTTCCGTATCATCCGTCTGGGAAAGCCCGGCTGCAAGTTCTATGCCTTTTTCTGTTATTGCGATAGTCCTGAGTTTTTTCTCAGTTACATTAACCAGTTTTCGCTTGATGAGATCCTTCACTGCATTTCCGGGGGCGTCTTCTCCCGGAGCGCCCCCTTCAAGCAGTATCCGGAGCACCACCTCATCTGCGCCCGTATCCGGTGCCACGTCGCTGGC
>DAOWIV010000059.1 GCA_030640725.1 Methanosarcinales archaeon
ACTCATTCACGAAAACGTATATCGTCAGCCCCACCCGGAGGGCAGTTTTTACTCGATTTTTTGTGAAAAAATCGTTTTTCAGCTCACGAGCGGCGCGCCGTATGATATATCCTCAAGTTCGACCGCTTTCTGCCACAACTCCTTGCAATCGCACATGACGCGCAGGTCCCTCGTGTCCTGTGAGATCGAGAACCTGTTGATCGCATTGGCAACGTCTGAATCACACCTGCCGCAGTTGTGCGGACCATACCTTGAGCCTGCGCCGACCGGATCGGACGTGATTATCAGGTCAGGGTTCTCTGTCTTTGCCTGCCGCAGCACGGATGTCGCACTCCATAGCCACGGCGGACGGTAATCGCCGCGCCTTAGCAGTTTTTCAACGAACGTACCTTTCTGGACGTTGCACAGGTTAATCGAGACTGTTTCTGCATACGGCGAGACATCACGCACAGATTTGACAATATCCCGGATCGCAACGCCTTCTGAGAGGAATGGCGGCTTTAAAAGCAGATACGCCTTGACCGTAGAGTTATGCTGGTGGGCAATCCTGCTTGCGCGAACAAAATCCTCGAATAAAAAACCCTTGTTGATACAATCCAATCGGATGCGATCGTTACTCGTCTCAACTCCGATCGCAACCTCGAGTTTCTTGTGAATCGTCTGTCTACAGTCAGCCATCACTTCAGACGTCACGAATTCGGGTCTTGTCTCAAGCAGCACCTTTGCGACATCAGGATCATCATCAAGTCGCCTGAGAATCTCTAATCCTGCCGCAGGCGGCATCTCGGCGGCGTCCAGAAAACTGCCTGACGTGAATATTTTCACCATGAACCTGCCTTCAGGGCGGCGTGCCATCGCAGCCTCAAACTGGGCGACCAGATTCTCAGGCGACGGCGGGGTCGGTGCGCTGTCCCTGATAAAGCCGCACATCGTGCAGCCCTGCCCGTCCCGGCACCGGCTGCAGCCATAAGTTCTGAGAATCATGGTAAGCGACCCAATCACGCCATCTGTGAGCCGGTCGCGTGATGTCCATACTGCAGCCGGTTTGTTCGGAAGATATGTTCCTTTGCGCATTGTTATAGATCGGTGACAAAGTATTTATCCATTGATCATACAGATATCACAGAAATGAATGTGAACAATACAATTTCCGTAAAAATCCGCAGGTGAATCGCTTGGACGAGCAGAACA
Organism: Methanosarcinales archaeon; assembly: GCA_030640725.1. GTDB lineage: Archaea > Halobacteriota > Methanosarcinia > Methanosarcinales > Methanogasteraceae > Methanogaster_D. Next base: position 1,192 of record DAOWIV010000059.1, read on the forward strand.
ATGGACAAAATGAAGAAGTGACATACGAATCGATCATACCGCTTGATGAATATCTCGCTGCCGGAATCCACATCGGTACCCAGCAGAAGACCGGAGACATGATGCGGTTCATCTATCGAGTCCGCTCGGACGGACTGTATGTATTAAATGTCGAGAATACCGACCGGCGCATCCGCGCAGCATCCGACCTGCTGGCACGGTATCCGCCCCAGAACATCCTTGCCGTATCGGCGCGTCAGTATGGGCAGCGCCCTGCTGGCATGTTTGCAAAGCTGGTCGGCGCAACCGCAATCACGGGCAGGTTTGTGCCGGGCACGCTGACCAATCCGCAGTATGCAAGTTACATCGAGCCGGATATCCTTCTGGTGACCGACCCGATCGGCGATGCGCAGGCAGCCACCGAAGCAGTCAGCATCGGCATCCCTGTGATCGGGCTATGCGACACCAACAACTCGACAACGAATGTGGATCTGGTGATACCAACCAACAACAAGGGGCGAAAGGCACTTGCGATGGTGTACTGGCTTTTAGCAAAACAGATCGTCGCAGCACATGGTAAAATGGATTTTAATCAGACCGTAGAGGATTTTGAGGCTGAATTATAACAAAGGGATTTATACGCTGATCCTGCAGTTGCGCGGTGATACTACAAAGGGAGTCGGGAGACTGGGTGTTTTACATCTGAAGAGTGGTTTTTACACATACACGGGTTCAGCCCGCGGGACTGGTGGCTTCAAACGGATCGATAGACATATTGACGTGTTATCCGGTAGAAACACGACACGACGGTGGCACATCGATTACCTGCTGCCTGAGACCACGTTTCGATGCGCGGTGGTATCGCCAACCGATCAGGACCTTGAATGCGCCATCGCGAAAGGGATCAGTGCTGTATATGAATCCATCAGGGGGTTCGGATGCACTGACTGCTCATGCGTATCACATCTCCATTTTGCTGAGGAGGATGAGTACGATCAGTTGCTGGATGTAGTCATGGGGGCACATGCCAGCGCTGGCGGGGACGCTTTGATATGGCGTGAACCCAGGCGAAAGCCGGAAAGCCCCTGATGAGGATCGTTGCCGGAAGCGCCGTTAGTCGAGTCATAGTTAACGGTTGGGAGACAGATGTCGTTGGTGGGGGCACTCAAATCGAGGGGGTGCATCCGGGGATGTTAACATTATATAACCCAAGTTTCCCACCCAAAAATCAAAACCAGCAGCGTAGGGCTGCATGCCTCTAAAATTTCCGCTATTTCTTGGTCGTAATCTTCTTCATTTAATTCCCATCGACTTTAGATAGCCCTTCCTTACAACGTTCTCGC
>DAOWIV010000138.1 GCA_030640725.1 Methanosarcinales archaeon
ATTTCTTACTCGCAAACTTTTCACAAAAGTTTGATCAAAAACTGGTCTCCGACCCGAAAGGCATTTCTTACTCGCAAACTTTTCACAAAAGTTTGATCAAAAACTGGTCTCCGACCCGAAGGGTAGTTTTTACTCGATTTTTTGTGAAAAAATCGTTTATCAGATTGTGCAACGCGAATTACCAGAGAGCCAATAATTTACGAATCTTCATGTTAACATAATTTGCGTTTCTTTGAAAGTCAAGAAACCTCCCCGCACTGGTCTAGCTTCACCAGAATGGTGGTGCGCACAGAGACCGCCTCGTCCAGATCAGATGTCGTATGCCAGACCTTGAGCTTGCGCACATTCAATCTACTCCCGCACCGCTGGCATACAGTCGATTTTATACCGTGATTTATGATTTGCACGTTAACTTTGCACTTTGGACACACGATTACGTCATATTTCAATTCTCATCCCTCAGAATCTCGATCCCGTGATCTGTGATTGTGTACTCATGTATCGCACGGCTGTGATCGGTTCCGCGCATCTTTAGGATCCGCAAGGTCTTCTTCATCTCGCCAGCCTTCCTGATGTTGTTGAGAGATACGATCCCATCCATCAAAAAAGACGCGCCCACGTCAGTTATTCTTGATGAGGCTGCGTGCTCGGTCCCGTTTGTGAAGACCGAGGTGACCCGGGCATGTTTGAAATATCCGATCAGCGAATGGATGTATGTCTTCGCTCGCGCTGAGTCATAAAAAACGGTTTCCATATCTGAGATCCCGTCAAACAGCACTGATCTGGCGCTGATCGACTCAACCGCATCCCGGATGTGCCAGAGATGCTCATCAGGATGGATCTGGTCTGTTGTGTAAACGAATTTGAGAATACCATCCATAACATATCTGCGCAGATCCCATCCAAACCGCAACGCTTCGGCGATCAACTGGTCTGGCGATTCATTAAACGAAACGATGACTGCCGGTTTGTCGTTTTTTAAACGTTCGTGGATGAATCCCAAGCCAAAGATCGTCTTTCCGGTGCCGGAGCTACCTGCAACCAGTGTTGAGTATGTCTCAGGAATGCCGCCTTCTGTCATAGCGTCCAGTCTTGAGATGCCAGTTGGAATACGGGTGGAGAGGTCTGTGTACGTTATTTTATTTTCAAGGTTTGGAAACACCCGTATGCCGTCTTTCGAGATGTTGAATGTGTGTATTTTTGACGGAATCCGATTGTTGGCAGTACTTATGGTCTTGAATATCCGGAGATTGCGTGAAATGTATCTTTTGTGGTCTTCATACGACAGATACAGAATTTCATCTACAAAATGGCTGATAATCGATGTGTGAATCTCGTTACCTGTTAATTCACCGGTAAAAAGCGTGATAGCCCCCCATTCGCGAGTCATTGAATCGATGGTGCCAATGAATCGGTGTCGCTCCTGTTCTGAAAAAGCAGATCCAAGCGGCGTGATCGGGTCGATTGCAACCCTGTCAGCCTGCGAAGTTGCAACGACATTTCCGATATCGATCAGAACCGACAGGGGATCGCGTTCCGCAGACAACCGCTCGATCGGGTGCACCGTGACCGATTCATGTAGGAGTAACGAAGCGGATTGCTTGAAACTGCACCCGCTGGTCGTGATCGGGATATATAGCGTCAATTCCTGCTCTGCCACGCTTGATAGCGACTCCAGCACGAACATCGTTTTGCCAACGCCGGCAGTGCCTGCTACCAGAATGGTCGATGGTTTTGGAAAACCCCCCAGGATCTCGTCGAGCCCGGCGATGCCGGTCGGTCTGAGCATCATCAATGTTATTTAATGCACCACTACATATTATTGCTTGCGGCAGGTGTTCTGTTGCGTTTAATGTGTTCAATGTGTTTAGTGGCAGGCGTTTACGCAGGAGTTCCGTCCGTACTCGGTTTCAGATATCGAACACGTCTTCGCGTCCACAACCTCCCCGGTCATCGGGTCTATCAACGCGGTTGCGATATACACGCTCTTGCCACGGCTGCCACAACTGCAGCTCCGTTCAAGCAGCTCGACCTTCCACAGGAATGGAGACTCGTTGACCCCTGCAGATGTGGACATGGGTTTCCACAGGGAAGATGACGCATTAGACTCATTAACATCCGTAAATGTCTTTGTAAGGTCGTAAGTCGAGTTCTGTATGAGTGCTACACGCACGCTCCTCCGGTTCGGCGTAGTGAATTTTTGATCCAAAAATTGCCGTATCGTCGTGTTATTTGTGGTGATATTGATTGCATCGCCTGCGCCAATCATGGGTATCGTCC
>DAOWIV010000130.1 GCA_030640725.1 Methanosarcinales archaeon
AGAGTACCAGATCACCTCGCCGCCGACGAGACCTGCGACGCGCTCTGCAACCGCCCGGTTTCGCTCAAAGGATATCACTGCGATCTGTATAGGTGTGACCTCCTGAAACTTGTCGGATGCACGACACCTCCGATCAGGATCATGGCTGATCGCTCTATTCCCGCGGTTTCGACCTTTTCTGCGATGTCTGCGACCGTGCCCCGGATGATCTGCTCATCCTGCCACGATGCCCGGTAGACAACGGCAACCGGCGTATTTGGAGGGTACTCGACCTCTTTCATGACCTTTGCAATCTTGCTCACCCCAAGGAATATCGCCATCGTCGCGCCGTGCCTCGAGAGTTCCCTGATTGAGTCTGCCTTGAGCGTCTCGCCAGCCGGGCGGGTGATGATCAGGGTCTCGGTAATTCCCGAGAGCGTAAGCTGCGTCTTGAGCGCGGCTGATGCAGCAAAGACTGATGACACTCCCGGAATGATCTCAACATCGATGTTGTGCTTTTTGAGCGCCGAGATCTGCTCGCATATCGCGCCGTAGAGCGACGGGTCACCGGTGTGCAGCCGGACGACTTTTTTTCCGTCGCTGATTGCAGTCACCATGAGATTGGTCAGTTCATCGAGGGTAAGCCCGTGGCTGTTGATAACCTCGCCGCTACTGAATGCGGCGACCGCCGGATCAACGAGCGAGCCGGTGTAGATCACGAGATCGGCTTCTTCGAGCAGTTCCTTTCCACGAAGCGTGATCAGCTTCGGGTCGCCCGGACCCGCTCCAACAAAATAGACCTTTCCTGGCATGATTTACTCCCCCTCCGCATCTCTTTTGCTTGCATACAGTATACTGAAATAATCACCCTTATCAGGAATCTCATCTGTTACTCGTTCCTCATCAGAGAAAAGCTTCTCAGCAAAGATAAAATCGGTGTATCCTTCTTCGATCAGGCGGTCCCTGATCTTTTTCGGGGTTCGCGTCTTTAACATGATCTTTGTTGTGATCGGCGAGCCATCACTCACCACAAACGAACGATCGATGTTAGTATCGATTCTTGATGCAAATGCCGTGATCGAACTGATTCCAGGGACGGTTTCGATGACGATGTCCGGATATTTTTCCCGTATCCGATTTTTCAGGCGGGTGAATGTTGAAAAGAAGTTTGGATCGCCGATCAGCCCGAATGCAACCAGTCTGTGCCGGGCTTCGGATGCAACGACGTCAGCGTTATGGTCGATGGTTCGGTCCAGTCTGGTTTTGTCGTGCGTCATCGGAAAATCGAGTATCTCTGCATCCGTGTACGGAGAAACCAGTTTTAGGGCGAGTTTTCCAGGAACAAAGACCTTGTCACTCTCTTTAAGTATTTTTATCGCCTTTAGCGTCAGCAGTTCCGGGTCACCGGGTCCGAGTCCAAGTCCGATTAACATTGTGTTCTTCCTTGATTCATTGTATCTCCAACCATGATATACGCGAGATCCGCGGGATTAAACGCGGTTTCTCCTAGCCAGCTCTTATCCAATTTTCTTAGATCTTAAACGACCGATGATTTATATTCAATCTTATAAGGCAAGGCGATTCCTCATTTCGTCGCTTGATATGATCTCGTCGTCTTTATCATTCAAACGTTCTGTGGCAACCAGATAGTCCACATACTCTCGAAGATATGATTCTATCACCTTACGAATGATATACATCTTGGAACGCTCTATAGTCATGGCGAGACCCTCTAATTCACGTGCAATCCCATCAGACTGCCGAATCGAAACAGCAGTTGATATCTGAAGTTACCGGTGTAAACTGTGGCACTACCGATATATCAGCGTATCTCTGACCATGATATAATACCGGATTTATCAACTTGAATGCGATCTCTCCTACGAGTTCAGTATTCGTGTTCCTAAAACAACTCGTATTCAAGTCTCTTCTTGTCAGGATCGTAGATACAGGTGGGATCTCCGCCATAGAAGTTGCCCTCATAGAAATACGCCTTCTGCCGGCAGCCTCCGCAGACATCCATATACTCGCATCTCCCGCAGGTGCCATCAAGGGTTTTTCGCCGCTCCCGTATCTCGAGCAGTTGTTCACCAGGATTTCCGTTCCAGATCTCGTTAAACGAACGCTCTCTGACGTTACCGACCGACATTTGTGGGGTGAAATGGCAGGGATTCACGTTCCCAACATAATCCACGTTCGCAACCTTGTTTCCAATCGAGCAGCCACCCGAAATCTTTAGAAGCTCCCGGACTTGATCGAATCTCTCAGGATCCTCCCTCTTCAGGCGTTCAAGGATGTATACACCATCCATCGGGGAGTCCGTTGTCAAAATCTCGATCTCCTTGTCCCGAAGATTGATTGCACTGTCGTAAAGATATTTGAGCACCTGTGTCCTCTGCTCTTTCGTGACATCCAGTTCCTCCATGATATGTTTGCCCCGCCCGGTCGGAACCAGATGGTACAGGCAGAACCTGGGTATCTCTTTCTCGACGCACAGATCAAGGAGTTTTGGAACCTCCTGCCAGTTTTCCTTCTGTATCGTGATCCGGAGTCCGGTCTTGAGCCCTGCTTCCTGTGCATTCTTTATTCCATCCATTGCACGGTCAAAAGCCCCGGTAACGCCTCGAAACGCATCATGCATCTCTGCGGTCGCTGCATCCACGCTCACGCCAACATACCTGATATCTGCCTCAGCCAGCAGCACCGCCACCTCCGGCGTAATCAGGGTTCCGTTTGTGGATACCACCATGCGAACGCCCTTCTCTTTCGCATGAAACGCAAATGGGAAGAAATTCTTGCTGATCAGTGGCTCTCCGCCTGTTACGATCAGCATCGGCATCTCAAGCTGCGCCATTTCATCGATGAAACGTATCCCTTCCTCGAGCGTCCATTCATCCGGATGCGGCGATCGTGCATCCATGTAGCAGTGTTTGCACGAGAGATTGCACTCGCGGGTGATGTTCCACATAATTACAGGCTTGATCTCGGATGAGAAGCGGATAAGGTCGTCGGGCGCCTCTGCACAAGCGACTTCTCTTGCCCGTATCGCATCCCATACCGTGCCGCGGTTTGCCAGTACCTTTGAAAAGATGATCATGTTACTTGGGTTCTGGATGCTGGTATGATAAACATTGTGGACGCGGGAGATTCCAGGGTGGTGGGCTTACAACATGGCATTCGGAAACCCGACGATGCCCTTCACAACATCCTCCGATACCGGTCCAGTTCCCATGATGCACCTGAACCGGGGTATGCATCCCATTCCGCAGAGGTGATCTGCATAAATGCGGTGCCCCCATCTGCATCCCCCCTCATGTCCCAACCTTACCCATTGCCGATAAACTTCCGATGAATTGCCGATAACTTGCCGATAAAACATAAGCCCGTGCCCGGCGGGATGGGTCTGCCACCTCAAGCCAGCCGTCCTCAACCCATCTTGCTATGAGCGTGCGTGCCATGCGGTCTGATAGCCCGAGAGCTCCCGCCACATCGGCGGTGGTGATGCGGTCAGTCCGGAGAAATAGCGCAAGCACTGTCCGCGCCCGCGGGTCAAGGCGGCGCAGGGCATCCGGTTCCGCGAGTGTGGTTGCCGTGCCTTCGCCGGAACAGCGCAGCACCTCATCTCTCGCAGCAGCAAAGACTGTGGCAAGCGTCCCGATGAAATACTCAACCCACGACGAGATATCCGCGGCTCCACGCCCGAAATAATAGTTGTGGTGCGGATGAACCGCGAGAGCGTGATAATACCCATCCAGATCGCGGGCGTGGTACTCTTCCAGCGAAAAGATCCCGTTTAAGCTGTAACCGCCCCGATGAAGTATGAACGTTGCCAGCAGCCGCGCCGTTCTGCCATTTCCATCGTAGTACGGGTGAATGGTTACGAACTGATAATGCACGAGGGCTGCGATGAGCGGGGCTGGCAGCCCTTCTTCCTCCGCCCCATTAGCCCAGTTCACCATGGCAGCCATTAGCTGCGGCACGTCCTTCGCCTCAGGCGGCATGTAGACGATTGCGCCGGAAGCGGAATCACAGATCACGTTTTGACCGTCGCGATAGGGAGTTGGTCTGGCACGCATGCCGTGTTCCACCAGAGCGTGCAGACGTTGGATCAGTTTTTCGGTCAGTGGCACATTCTCTGTCGCCCACTCTTCCACACGAAGAAGCGCATTCCAGTAGTTGCGAACCTCTGCGACATCCCGTTCCCGCCCATGGAACTTGGTACGCCTCTCATCGATCACTTCTTGAGCCTCTTCAAGTGTCAGCCGGTTGCCCTCAATGCGGGTGGAGTAATGTGTGGAACGCACGCGGGCACGTCGGCGAAGCTCCGCCTGAACCGCCACCGGTAGAGGAACCTGCGCAACGACCGCCCGGGCTGCCTCGATCTCCATCAGCCCGCTTGCAGTGGCGGGGGTGATTGTGTAATTCGGCTGCCAGAGGGGTGTGTTTTTCATGTGGGGTCTCGTGGATCGTTTTTTTGGGGGGTGTCAGCTTCGTGTATGATTAGTTTTGGCGATGGTACGATGGTTGAGGGTGACTCATATCAATACGCCCCCGAATGCTCAATCGCCACCATTCTCAATGTGTTTATCGAAAGACTGCCGCACAAGCACCATCACATCATCAAGTTGTTCTGACGAACTTAAGCTTACTTGCACATCACCAGTTCCCCATTTGCCGATTCCAGCCCTATCCATGCACATCTGCTTGGGGTCATAGATTTCGTCGAATGCCATGTTAAGCGACAGCTTCAGGCGGTTCTTCTGCGGTACTACATCCACAAAGTTGGTGGTGGTCTTGTAGACAATGTAAAGTTTGAAAATCT
>DAOWIV010000144.1 GCA_030640725.1 Methanosarcinales archaeon
AAAATATTAGACGATAAAATGGAAAGTTTGACTATCACTAGGTTTTTAGATAGTGCCATCAGAAACTATCCTGAATCGCTTAACGCCCCCTATAGCGTGCTCCACGAGGACTCTGAAACCACGCACGTAATCTCACTCATCGTGAAGCACGGAATCGAAAAAGGCGACCACATCATCCTCCTGCGACCAATCGAGTCAGATTCCCGTGCCGACCGTGCAGTAGCGGACATAAAAGACCTGACAGGGAAGGTCGATCGCACAATCACCGTTGACGTTGTTCCGATCGATCACCATGACTTCGGTGCGATGATGCTAAACTTAATGGACCTGATAGCCTCAGCCACCCAGCCCGCCGCACCAGCACGCGGCAAAGTCATCGTAAACCTCTCAGGAGGTCCCCGCGAGATTTTGATCGCGCTCACCGCTGCATCCATGGCACTTTCAGACTCGATCTACAAAACCACGAACTTTAGCGACATCGACCGTGAACTCCGCGAGATCGAACTGCCGCACATCGCCCGCACGCCGGATGAGAAGGTGCGGCAGATATTAGGCGACATCCTCAAAAACGAACTCACGACGCTCACGGCGATTGCAGCACGGCTCGGTGTATCAGAGAGCACGATCTCACGCAGTTGCGCAAAACTCGCTGATATGTATATGGTCGAGATCACGCCAGTTGGCAGGAACAAGCAAATCGCACTCACACTGAGTGGTAAGGTGCTGCTGAAAGTCGGCGGGGTGTGAGACTGTATCTCTCTTAATTTTGCGTCTCTCTCGACTTTGCGACCTTGCGTTAGATCAGAGAAACAAGAAAGACGAGGGTGACGCAAGGGCGCAAAGATTGGAAACCACATAATCCATCAGAATCAGGAAAATTCCACCATATCTCCAGAGCAAACATTTGAGCGATTGGTCGTGGCAGTTTTGAGGGATGGCGTACATAATTAGGATTGCTGTGAACACCAGCGACAACAACTGCCGGATTGGTACGTGTTTAGCTAACCACAAGATTACACGGATTTCCACGAGAAAGTATGAGGCGGCAGGATATAAAATGCAAACATATCACCAATATCTTGTATGCACTACCATCTTCTTGTGCCAATCCCATGAAATCTCATGGTTTTTTCGCCTCAGCTAAACACATACCCGGATTGAAATGCTCACGACACTGAAAAATACGGACAAGGATTCATCATGCTATCAGCAAGCCCGACCAAACCCGAGATCATTGCGATCACGATCTCCAAATTAAACCTCGCACCAGGCGACGTCTTCTGCGACGTTGGCTGCGGCACAGGCGCGGTCTCGATTGCAGCATCCGCCTTCGCAGACACAATCTACGCAATCGACATCCGGGATGAAGCCATCGCGGAGGCAGAGCGCAACTTTGATGCCGCGGGAATCAGGGAGCAGGTCACGCTCATTCGTGGTGAAGCATCTCTGGCGATTGCGGACCTGCCCCCCCTCAACTGTGCTTTTGTCGGCGGAACCCGGAACATCGAGGATGTGCTACATGCGCTCTGCACCAGAGTCCGGGGGCATGTAGTGGCAAATGCCGCAAGAATCGAGACCGCGGCGCGGATCATCGGGTGTATGAAGTCGATCGGGATCTTTGAGGAGGTAGTTCATGTCCAGGTCTCGAGGGGATATGAGCTTGCAGGCGAGACCGCGTTTAAGCCGGTGAATCCGGTGTATATCATGGTCGGGAACGTGGGGCGCCGGGACATCTGAAATAGGGGTGATTCCTCCTGCACTTCCAGGGCGCCTGCGGGCACGGGATAATTTTTCCCGGCTTCACCGCCCCGGTGCCCGTAAACCATCTCATCGCGCCCTGTACTGCTCTCTTGTCTTTTCGAAGAATAGATGATCCTCTTCATATCTCTCGACCAGCCAGTCAACAAATTCTTCGCTGTACTGAGCCGACGCAAATTTTGATTTGTAATAGAACTGGGGCTTTGATTCATCTATCCGGTAAATTCTGCGAACGCACAAGGTATCGTGGGCAGTTATGTGCTTTTTGCCGCTTAACCGTTCGTTTACGTGGTGTACGACCTCCTTCTGTATGTACGGATACGTGCGATCAGGTATTGCTACCCCATAATCGGATTGGTTGGGCATACGCGCCGCGTCGCTCATGGTTGCCACCGGCTGGGTAACATACTGGGCAGGCGTCTTGACCGCCTTTTCGATGCCACTGAACCATGATCGATGGAGTTTTTCCAGTTCCCTACCGACAACCTTCGTCATATCACGGGAATCTCCAGGCTCGCTCCTTGCACCGTGCCTGAAATACACGGCACCACGTTCAAACACCGTCTGCTGCCCACCATCACCCTCATCACCCCCTTCATCGGTATCATACGTACCAGGCTTGATAAAGACCATCGGGATCGAAACGCTCTCGATCAGCAGCGCTGCTATCTTGACCCCTTCTTTGTCGATCTCTGCGATCTTAAATCCGGAGAACCGCTCTCCGGTGTATGACGCGATCATGTCTGCCAGCACAGCCGGGTCGATGTCGAGCACAGGCGTGACATCAGATCCTGATGGCGTACCGTCGTCTCCGGCACCGATTAATATGATACCTCCGCCGGAATTAGCCATCGCCACGCTGTTTTTCACGATCTCACACCAATCTTTCCGAGAATTGATGTCAAATCCATCGCTGAAATCGATATATGCAGTTTTTGCATCCATTCTATCCAAAACCCCCTTAAATTCCCTCAATACTCACCTGATATCTATCTGATATTTAGCTTACACATCTACCAGTCCCCGTATCAATTCCGCACCATCTTCCGATGCGAATATTGGCAGATTCCAGTTCTGAACGACCCTTTTCCGGTTCGCGGTCACCTCGACCCCACGCACCGGATCATATCCACACTTCACATACTCGTCCCTGTGCACCATAACGCCCCGCCTGTGCCATGCAGGCACTTTGTCAAGGTTGATGCCGTGTCGGAACAGCATTTCATGAATATCGCACGAGCGCATACCCCGCATCCTTGATGCTGCATCCCTGCCCGATAATCCGGTCGAACGAAGCGTATAATGCCCGTAGCTGTTGATACAGTTTCGCCATGCCTCCAATTGTCGCCAGATCAGATACTCGGGGATCTGGTGTGGGTGCAGCGGTATTACCCGCCCGTCGAATGCGATCGGGGATATATCTAATGACATGGTGATCGCGCTGGTTATGTGGCTTGCCATGACCGAAACGAGCTTCTCGATTCTGCCATTGAAGGGAAGCACCTGATCTGTGAGAAGGATGTTGATTTCGTCTGAGAATGTGTATGCAATCACCGGATGCAACCCGCTTTGATGCGCGAGCGACTCTGTGGCGCCCGCCATGGCAGATGCGAATCGATAGTCAAACGGCTTCTCGAATCCCTGCTTGTACAGTAAATTCTTAAACCCCCTGCCATCAACACGAATCATAACTGGCGGAATTGCCCTCAGATCGGCATATATCTCACAGTTCTCAAAATTACTCCTCTGCATCCTTCTTTGTCAATTTGTTAACCTGCTTCACGATGACGACATCGCCAATCGCAAGCACCCACCGATACGGCAGAATAACCCCCTCACGGTTAACATCAAACATTTCGCGGTTGATTTTGGTGAGCGCAAGCCCGGTCACCTTCCTATCAACCGCCTCAATCACGACATCGTTCACATTCCCTACGTACCGCCCCTTATCGGTATAGACGTTGAGCCCAAACAGCGATGTTAATTCTGCATACATTCGAATCCCTCGTGTGTATTGATATTATACAGATTGAACTAAAAAGGATATATACTTTATTGTATGGTGGCTGCCAATAAGAAAGTGATACAAATGAAAACCTCTGTCCAGATCGGAAAGGTTATGGGGATACCAATTAAAATCCATATTTCTTTCCTACTCGTTCTCATATTGTTCCCTATCATTTTTTCGAGGGAATCTGTCACCGGATTTGTTGATGTGGAATCAGTTCCACTCAGATATGCTTTATCACTGAGCTTGACCGTCCTTTTGTTCTTTTGCGTGGCGCTGCACGAACTCGGGCACTCATGGGTCGCAAAAGGATACGGGATCACCATAAGAAGCATCACACTAATTATTTTCGGTGGTATCGCCGCAATGGACGACATTCCTCGCGACCCCGACGCGGAACTGCGCATATCGTTAGCCGGACCTGCCGTATCGCTTATGATCGGAGTCTTCTGCGCTATCATATATCTCATACTTCAAAATATAGCACAGGCAGTACAGACCGCTATGATTCCGGATGTTTCTCACCTTATATGGTCGCTTGCATTCATTAACGTCATGTTGTTTGCTTTTAATCTGATTCCTGCCTTCCCGATGGATGGTGGGCGCGTGGTTCGTGCGTGGTATGCCCAACGCATGCCATACCTTCGTGCAACCAGGAAGGCAGTACACCTCGGAAAGATGATCGCTATCATAATGGGCGTATTCGGACTGTTCGCTTCCCCCTGGCTGCTATTCATCGCTTTCTTCATCTATGTCGGTGCGTCAGAAGAAGAGGCATTCACAAAGGCGTCAGTGACACTTGAAGGCGTCAAAGTCAGCGATCTCATGACCAGTGATGTTGCTTTTGTGGGGGACAATATGACAGTTCTGGAACTCCTCCAGGTGATGTTCGGAAAAAAACACCACGTATACCCGGTAACTGATCCGTCCACAGGCGAGGTTGTTGGAATGGTGGCGTTTGCCGATATCCAGTCGGTTCCGATGGACAAACACAACGTGGTGCTGGTACGCGATGTGATGGCAACAGACATCATCTCGATCTTCGATGATGCCGATGCCATAGACGCACTCAGGATGATGTCCATGCACAAAATCAGGCATCTGCTGGTGAAGGGCAGGATCACGGGCAGAGTTGCCGGTATCGTGTCCAGAATCGACCTGATACGATCTATCGAGGTGCTTGGTTACAGTGAACGGCAAAATAGCTGATAAAATACCTGGAATACCTGGAATACCTGATAAAATGTCTGACAAAATGCCTGATATGATATCCGCGGAGGTATCAGGGGTAATGCCCTGTGATGTGATCATTGTCCGTTACGACGAGATTGCCCTGAAAAGCCCACCTGTGCGGGGGCGGTTTGAGAAGATACTTGTTAACCGCATCAAAACCGCACTCTCGTGGCATGACGTGCCGTATTCAGGGATTACGCGGGAATGGGGCAGGATCTTTGTGCATACCGACAATACGCGCGGTGCGGACGTGATTGCACGTGTCTTTGGCACGGCATCGACGAGTCCCGCGGTTACAACCAGCGCAACGATCGATGCGGTGGCAGAGACCGCCGCGCAGATTGGCAGGGATCTGGTCAGGGATGGCGAATCCTTCGCGATCCGTGCATCGCGGTCAGGCGTTCATGATTTCACATCGATCGATCTTGGAAGGGTCTGTGGAGATGCAGTCTCAGGATGTGCCCCGGGTTCAAGAGTTGATCTTACGAACCCTGACCGGGAAATATTCATTGATATGCGGCAGAACCGTGCGTACGTCTATACGAAGCGTGTTGCCGGTGTTGGTGGGCTTCCTTATGGCAGCCAGGGGAAGATGATTGCGTTACTGTCAGGCGGGATCGATTCGCCGGTTGCTGCATGGATGATGATGAAACGCGGGGCTGAGATTGTGCCGCTGTACTGCGATCTTGAGGAGTTCGGAGACCCTGCATCGGTAAAACTTGCCAGAGAGAACGTAAACCGGCTGAAAAGCTGGTCTTATGCAGATATGAAAGCATACATGGTTCCTTATGGCTCGTGTCTGCGCGCGATTCGGGAACACTGCAACCCGCGCACGACCTGCGTGGTCTGCAGGCGGATGATGTACCGGATCGGGACGGCGGTCGCAGAGCGGGAAAACGCGTGCGGGATCATTACCGGATCGTCGCTCGGGCAGGTCGCCTCCCAGACTGCAAGGAACATGTTTGCAGAGATGCACGGGTTTGATGTGCCGATCTATCATCCGCTGATTGGGTTTGATAAGCGAGAAATCACTGAGCGCGCGATCAAGATCGGCACATTTCCACAGGCGAGTCCGGCGGTCGAGTGTATGGCTGTTCCGGATCGTCCCGGAACTGCTGTGTCGCGTTCTTTGGTGGAAGCGAGCGAAAAAAGGCTCGATGTTGCAGGCATCGTGGCTGATGCGGTAGCGGGTCTGCGTGCTCTGGCGCCGACCGGTTGACCGAGTTGTGCGGGCATGGGCATGGGCAGAATCCGGGGGACGCTTCCTGCGATCAACAATGTTTAATACAGGTGGCATCAATAACGTAGTATAATGGGGCTAACAGGGAGGAGTTCATATAAAAATAATGGTAGTGGATGACGAGCCTGATGTCGCGGACCTGCTCTCGCTGATGCTTGAGTCGCAGGGGTACGAGGTTATATCCGCGTACGGTGGCAACGAATGTCTCGAAAAGCTGGAGCACGAGATACCGGACCTGATTCTACTGGATCTTATTATGCCTGATATCGATGGCTGGGAGGTGCTGGAACGGATACGTCAGGACGAGCGGTTAAAGTCGGTTTTTGTCATCATTCTTACTGCTAAACAACTGACTGCTGAGGTTGTGCAGAAAAAAGCACAATACATAACCGAGTATCTTGTTAAACCGGTCACGAAAGGAGGATTAATCTCGGCGATAGAGACTATCGTGTCCTATTCAAGGAAACTTAATGAGTTTACCGACGCTGCAGAGAGATCTGGCATCGATCAGGCGACGATCGACAGATATATCGAACTTGATCATCAGGTAGGTACATACAAGAGATTGTACACCTCACTGATCCAGACACTCACAAGGAAAAGGCTTGAAGCGGACGGATCTGCGAAAAATACGATGGACAGCATCAACCAGTTGATCAGCCTGCGAGAGCGGGACCTTACGAAACTCCATGCAGAGATCGAGGAGCAGATCAAGGCGGACGAGTAGCTATGCAAGGATTTATATGATGCCGTGCTTGAATGTTAAATTATGGACGAATTGGAAGGAATTCGAATGAGAAAGATGGAGCGATTACAAAAAATGACATCAGGCGAAGTATTGACACTGAACGATGGAAATCTTAACGGGACTGTGCACGAGTACCCGCTCGTTGTGGTCGATTGCTGGGCTGAGTGGTGCGGACCCTGCAAGATGATTGCGCCGATCATCGAGGAGCTTGCAAAGGAGTATGCAGGCAAGGTGACATTCGGCAAACTGAATATCGATGAGAATATGGGCGTTGCCACGGAGTATCAGATCAGCGCGATACCAACGATGCTGGTATTCAAGAATAGTGTCCTATCCGGACAGATCGTCGGCGCTCTTCCAAAGGCGCATATCAAACAACAGCTGGAAGCGTATATGTGATCAGTTTCCTTCTGATAGGTCCTCTACGATCTGTGCGATTCGTTTGCCCCCGTCGGGAAGTTGATCTTTTAATTCTAGGGCTGCTTTGAACTCCTGCAAGGACTCTTCCTGGCGCCCGAGCCGTTGATACAAAAAACCGAGATTGGCGTGTGCCCTGGCAAGATCGGGTTTGCATTTTATCGCTTCACAGTACTCTTTTTCAGCTTTATCGAACTGTTTTGAGCGATACAGTAGATTTCCAAGATTGTGGTGCGCCATCGCCATATCCTCTGGAGTATGGATCCCGATCTCCCTGCCTGCCGCCTTCAACTGCTCGATTGCTTCATCTGTTCTTCCTGAGAGCGCATCCAGCAGCGCAGATTCCATCTGCATGACGGTCTTTGCATCGACATCTTCGAGCAAGGGTCCTGACTCCTGCGGTCCGGAGATCGAACGATCCTGTGAACCCTGTGCTGGCATTGACACTGGTGTCGTAACCGGATCCGGAGCTGGCGCCAGCGCGGGAGTTGTGGTTGGTGTTGTGGCTGCTGGAGCTGTGATGGGAGCTGTGGCATTGTATGCCGCGGCATCATAAGCCTCGCCCGGTTCCACTTCGGATGTTGTAATCCCGGCGAGCCGCTCATCGACCTCCCGCCTCCACTGGGCAAATCTGCCCTTCCACTGGGCGATCTTCCATATAATCAGAAGCGCCATGCCAGACGCAACCACAATTCCTATCCATATCACCAGATCGATTCCTAAAAACTCCATTATAACGCCTCTTTATCACGCAAGTGTCTCAACGCCTCTTCATAAGCCCTGTTATACGACGTTTTCAGATGTTCCCAGACCTTCTCATCCCCAAGAATCTCCCACAGTACCTGTTGTCGCTCCTTCTGGTCAGGAACCTTCTCTTTCAGAAGTTCACGCACATCACTCTGCAATCTTGCCATCCCGCCATATTCGGGCGTGATCACCTCTTCGATCCGCTTTCTGCTGTACCGTGACAGCGCAGGGCTGTTGCCAAGCGTTGATATGCCGATCGTGACATCGCCGCGGGCGATCACTGACGGGATGATCACGTCGCCAAGATCATCATTCACCTGATTGACCAGCACCCCGAGCAAGCCCGCGATCTCTGCGAGATGCTCGTTGTAAGCGATGTCGTCTGTCGCCGGTATCACAAGGAAGGCATCCTTTATCAGGTCGGCAAACTCTTCATCATCGAGTTTTCGGTCAATGGTCATCCGCTCGATCTCACTCGATTTCAGCAGTTTTTCGGTGAACTCAAGGCTTACAACGACTGTTCTGGCATATCTGCCAAAGAGCGTTGCTTTGCGTTCGCCAACCGACCCGCCGCCGATGATCACCACCTTTCGATCATGGAGGTCGATGAATAGCGGAAGGAATCCTGACATGACATAATCATTTATATCTTTATCTATTAGAGGGTTGCCACCCGGCATGTGGTGTTTCGGAAGCACGGGGGAAGCGGGATCAGTCGGAACGATACGTGCCGCAAGCAGCGCGCTGCAAGACGACGGCAGCTACCGGCGGCAACTCTAACATCGCGCATGATCAATGGAACCGGTTTTGCAAGCCCCATGGTATGCGAAGGGATTTATAAGAGTTTTGCCAAAGGTTGGAGAGCAGGTAAAAACAGATATGAACCGGAATGTTAGTTTTTCGCTGCTCGGACTTATCATGCTGCTCTGTATCGGGGTTGCGGCATCCAGTGTGTATTACCAGTACACATACTCCAGTCTGCACTCCAGGTACATAACCTCCAACGAGTCGCTGCAGAAGACAATGAGCGATTATCAGGAGAAGGAACGGTTTTTAGACGCCGCTCTTCAGAATCTGAGCATTTC
>DAOWIV010000297.1 GCA_030640725.1 Methanosarcinales archaeon
CTCTGGTAATCGGATGCATTCACAACCCGCATCGAATCAATCTTTTCCAAAACCTCGGTTGCAGCCCTGCCATGGGCGTCGTCAAAGGCGCTCATCGCTCTGTGTTCACCAAGAACGATACCAGTCACAACCACGTCAAATTCGCTCAAAACCAGCGACAGCAGAGATACCGATGCCAGCGAAACAAGAGCAGATGTATCAGCCACGAGCGATATCTTCCGCAATTCTATCGCTCCTCGCAAGCAGGCTCTTACTAACTTTTACCGACTCTGCATTCTGCCGCCCGATTACCACCGCAAGTTCGTTGTACGTCAGTTTATCGTCCAGATACGACTCCACAGCTTTCTCCTTCAACTGCGTAGTGGCAACTCCTCCGAGATACTCAGTCAGCGCACTCTTTATTACGTCAGCACGATTCTTATATTCGAGTTTGGCAAGAATGTCGGTCTTTTCGACCAATTCATCGGGAAGCCGAAGGTCGATCCTCATAAGTCCAATCATCATCCGTACATTGTGTGTACTCCGTATAAACTCTTTTCGTGATGGGGTGTGCAACGCTTCCGCATTCCAGATCGTGGGCATCCAGCCGCCCACCGGACCCGCGCTGGGACGGCAGCGTCACATCGCTCGATGCGCTGATGATCCTGCAGGCTGCTGTCAGTGCGATTGAGTTGTGAGGATTTCACATAAGTCAGAATAGAGTCGTGAGACTGAACACACTGATAATGGTTGGACTTGTCTTGTCTGCCCGTCGTTGTGTGGGCTGGTGGATGACGCACAGAGCACACTCGAAAGAGTTCACATGAGCACAACGCCAACAACGATGTTGTTTAATTTTTACACAACATCATCGACCACACACAAACGATAACAGTAAGCATGTTGTTACAAATTGGTATGCTTCCGCTTGATCTCCTCGACTCGAGCGTTCAAACTCCGGCTAAGCTCCTCTCGCACCTCTGCCTCGTCGCTGTAATAGTCGATCCGTGCGGCGATCGCCAGTTTCGAGGCGAACATGCGTGCGATTTTGCCGCGCAGGTGGCGAGGAGACGCGTGGATGAGGGGGTGCCTGAAGATGATGCCATGCTTTGGCGGGGACGCGCCGCGCAGGTGGCGAAACATCGCCCGGTTCGCACCAAGCACCTGCAGGCGGCTTGCCGGCATCCGGGATAGTTTATCGAGCCCGCCTGCGATGGCAAGCAGCCTTGCAGCAAGCAGGGCGCCTGCAAGATGTGCGAGGTTTGGGGAAACGCGGGGCATCTGATCCTGAATATGTGTAACAAGCAGTTTTTTGCTCTCGCTTATGTCCAGTAGATTCTGCGCAAGGCTGCGCATAGCATCAGGGGTCTCACCATGACAATCTTCCACGATATTCCTGGCAAGTTCTCTTGATTGTGGAATTGACCCCTGGTAAAAAGAATACCATTCAAACAGACGCTCTCTAAGGAGGTTTGAGACTTCGTTCAGCGTGTCAAGTGCTTCGATGTCCTGGATGACTCGTTTATCTCCTGATGCAAACAACGGGAGTGAAATTTGCTTTTTTGCAAGCTCGATGGTTATCTCATGCAATAAAACTCGATATTCCTCTTCAGAACTGACAAACCCGGCATCGAACAACCATGCACGAAGATTTGTTACCGGACTCTTCAAGCCCGGTAATAACCTGCGAACAATCGCAGATGCATCTGCCATTTCAATCCTTGATCAAGACCGGCACTTTTGCCTCGCGTGTGAACATGATCGGCAGAATATTCAGCACCCCAAGCAGGTCCCCCTCCTTGATCTTACCAGTCTCCTGCCCGAGTATGTACGCAACCTTGATGCACCGGTCACTCTCAACAGGCGCAATACCTCCCCCCGATCCGACACGCACAATCGACGCGAGTGCGTGAGGGGAAAATGCGCACAGAAGGGCGAGCAAATCTTTCTGCAAATTGATCTCCCTGATCCTGATCTTCTCAAACGCACCTTTTGCAATCGTTATATTCTCATCTGCGACAACCATCTCCCACTTGGCGCGGGTCGCTATCGTGAATTCGTAAGGTGATGCCTCGACCCTGACTCGTTTTGGTCCATGGTCGGTTGAAGAAACTATCTGTATGGTTTGAGATGCCATGTCTTCACATAATGATTTATGATATAATAGTTTTTCCAAAAACGGCAAAGCCAGAAAATGGAGTGCAGAGAAGTGCGCCACCGCCCATTCGCATCGCTCTTACTTGTTCTGCCGTACCTCGCGGGGCGCGATCCCGCACATCCCGCGGGAACGCGCCAGCGCAACAACAACAGCAGTCAACACCTCCGGAGGGTCCCCTAATTTTTTCGCACCAAATCAGGATAACTACGACCTATTTCGAAGTTTAAGCAAAGCATATATCCAATTACCCCACAATTCCACCTGTATCCGATCTGAAAGGTGAATCGCAATGAGAAAGGCATTGGTATCTGGCATTCTGTCGCTGATCTGCATCGCAGTGCTTGTCGTGTCAGGCTGCATCGAGACTGGCACCCCACCAGGCAGGGGCAACGATACGCCCGTCGAGGCTGCTGATTACCTGATACTCGCTCCAAAGACGCTCTTTGTCGGAAGCGAGAGTTCAATCAGCATGTCTGCGTTTGCAGGTGACGAGCACATCCCCACAGAACGGAACATTGAGTATGCGCTTCTGGATAGCAACGAAACGAAAGTTCCTCTCGTTCGCGCATCAACAGGCGAATCCGGACACTCGGTCGCACGATTTGAGGTTCCTCTGATCGAGGAAGGCACGTATTCGCTGGTTGCAGAGCCTGTTGGCACTGACGAGGCATACACTGCAACGGTCAGGGTTTTGAAGAGCAACCCGATCTTCATCGAGACCGACAAGCCGATCTACAAGCCAGGACAGACGATCCACGGTAGAATCCTCCTCCTGAACAATAACCTGCTGCCACTTGCTGATTCCGTGGAACTGGAGATTGCCGACGCGAAAGGGATCAAAGTCTTCCGGGAGACGCTTGGAACGAACGATTTCGGCGTAGCCACGTTCGATCTGCCACTATCAACCGAGCCGAATCTCGGAACATGGAAGATCAAAGCAGTCTCTGGCGAATCAAAGGCGGTTCTGGATATCCGGGTCGAGTGCTACGTGCTCCCGAAGTTTAAGATCGAGCCAGATATCAGGAAAGACTGGTTCCTTGTCTCTGACCTGATCACGGGCACCGTCTCTGCGAACTACTTCTTCGGAAAACCGGTCGATGGTTCTCTTGAGATCGAGGCGTCAAAGTATGTTGGCACCTGGGAAACCTACGCCACATACAGCGCCATTCTCGAGAACGGCTCTGCCGAGTTCGAACTGCCAGCAGTCGAGTGGATCGCAGGGACTTACGGCGCAGGCGGGCAGGGCAGCCTCATGCTGAACATTTCGGTCACAGATATGGGAAATCACACCGAGACTACGCCAGAACTCCTGAAAATTGTGGAATCGGACATGATTCTCCATCTGATCCCTGAATCAGACATCGTGAAGCCAGGACTCCCGTTTGAGGTACTGATCGTGACAGAAGACCCTGACGGAAACCCGATCAATGCGGACGTTGATGTGAGAACCACGTTTCGTCAGGAGGGCTACACTGAAACCGGGAGAGAAGATACTGTTTCGACCGAAAACGGGGTTGCTATCGTGAGTTACACGATCCCTGACAACTGCACTGGCGCCCACATCGAGGCAACGTGCCGTGACACGAGCGGCTCGACAGTGCAACAGTATGTGGATCTTGATGCTGCGTACTCCCCTGGTGCAAGCTTCATCCACATCGCACAGACAAGCGAGGGCGTGCCCCATGTCGGCGACACGATCACCTTTGCCATACACTCAACCAACCCGGGCACGGTATTCTATGACATCTACGCGAACGGTAGAACCGTGTACTCGGGCACCGGTGAGCGATCAAAGATTGCGGTCATGGTCACACCGCAGATGAGTCCATCCGCAAAGATCGTGGCATATATAATCAACCCGAATTGCGAGGTCTCTGCCGACGTCCTGCCGTTTGACGTTCGTTTCGAGACGAGCGTCGATCTAACGTCGGCTTTTGATAGCGAGACCGTATCTCCTGGCGATTCAGTGAGAGTTGCCTTTGATGCCGGGGAGAAGTCGATGATCGGCATCGCAATCGTTGATGAATCGGTCTATGCGCTGAGTGCTGGCAGGCTCAACCTCAAGCAGGTCTTTGACGAACTGAAAAAGCGGTTTATGGCACCTCAGATCGAGATACATCCGGAATATGGCTATTATGATCGGCGTATCGGAACGTATGAGATTCTGGACGATGCAGGCATGCAGGTGCTCGCATCGCCGTCGTTTGAGATTCCAAGGACGCCGGAACCAGAAATGCCGATTCCGGAGATGGGGGGATGGAAAGGGGGCGCAAACAGAGAGGTGTTTGCGATGGATATGGTGGTTGAGGAAGCGGAAGGAGCGGCGATGCCTGTCCCGGAGGTTACGCCTACACCGGCCGCGGCGGCAGACGGCGAACTCGCAACGGTTGAGCGCGTGCGCCAGTTCTTCCCGGAGACGTGGCTCTGGCTGCCCGACCTCCTCACCGACGAAAATGGTCGTACACACATCGATCTCACCGCACCAGACAGCATCACGACGTGGCGGCTTCATGCAGTCTCGTCATCAGAGGCGGGTATCGGGATAGTAGAGGACAGTCTCACTGTATTTCAGGAGTTCTTCCTTGATCCTGATCTCCCGTACTCTGTTACCCGTGGAGAGGTCTTCCCTGTCCGGGTGCAGGTCTACAACTACCTTGATGCGCCACAGGATGTTAGAGTAACACTCTCGTCAGGCGGATGGTTCAATAGCATCGGCGATGATGTGGCAAGCGTGTCGATCGGCGCAAACAGCGTGGAAGACGTTAGTTTCACGATTACGCCAACAAAAATCGGCACCCATACCATCGAAATCACAGCACAGACCGAGAGGATGGCTGATGCCGTGAAAAAGGATATCATCGTTGAGGCAGAGGGGACGAGGCAGGAGATCGTTGAGAATGGAAATCTGGAGGCGGGTAGCACCACGCTTGATGCCACGTTTCCTCAGGGAATTGTTTCTGATTCCGGGGTTGTTCTGGTTAGTTTCACGCCAAGCATAGTTGCACAGACGATAAATGGCATAGATAGCCTCCTTAATATGCCGTTTGGTTGTGGCGAACAGAATATGATCATGTTTGCACCAGATGTTGAGATCCTTCGTTATCTCAAGGCGACTGACCAGACCAACCCCGAGATTCAGGCAAAGGCTGAACTCTTTATCACAACTGGCTACCAGCGCCAGCTCACATTCAGGCACAACGACGGCTCGTTCTCAGCCTTCGGCGAGGGCGGAAGAGAGGGTGGCAGCCTCTGGCTCACTGCGTTTGTCCTGAACTCGTTTGCAAGCGCACGGGATGTAACATCGATCGACGACTCGATTCGCAACGATGCTTCGGACTGGATCTGTGCCCACCAGAGTGCAGACGGTTCATGGGAATCGGTCGGTTTCATCTGCCATGAGGAGATGATCGGCGGAATGAAGGGCAGATATGCGCTCACGAGCTTTGTAACAATAGCACTCGCCGAATACGGGGACGCAGACCCCGCTGTCCTCAAACAGGCACAGGCGTACCTCGAAGATAACTTGGGCGACCAGACCGATCCTTATTCGCTTGCGATAGGCTCTGTCGCACTCCGAAAACTCGAAAGCCCGACCGCTGACGCAGCGCTTGAGAAGCTCGTGGCGATTGCAAAGGAAGACGAAAACGGCGTCTACTGGGGACCGGACGAGACGCCGGTTAGGGAATCGGAATCTGACATGGATCCATGTCCGTTCAGGTACGGTCACCCACCTTCGAGCAAGAATATCGAGATCACGGCTTATGCCGCGCTTGCCCTGATCGATGCGAAGCATCCGCTTGCAAACGACGCCATTAAATGGATCGCATCACAGAGAAACTCGCTTGGTGGATTTTCATCGACGCAGGATACGGTTATGGCGCTGAAAGCACTGATGATCGCAGCAACAATGCAGGGTAGAGATATCGACGCCACTGTGACTGTATCTGCTGACGGCACCACCATCAAGGAGATCGGAATCGATGTAGGGAACTTTGATGTGCTCCAGACCGTCCGGGTGCCGGATGATGCAGGTGAGGTGCAGCTTACGCTTGCCGGGACCGGAGAGGTAAATTATCAACTGGTAAAGCGGTTTAACATGATCCTTTCTGAAATTTCGCCGGTATCTGACCTGCAACTGGATATCGTCTACGATGCAACCGATGTTGCTGTAAACGACATCGTAACCGCGCACACGCGGGTTATCTACACCGGAGCAGCCGATTCCACGGGCATGATGATCGTGGATGTTGCTGTGCCAACCGGATTTGCGCCGGTCACAGGGAGTCTGGACAGACTGGTCGCTGATGGCACGATCACGCGCTACGAAATCGCTGGCAGGAAAGTCGTCGTCTACGTGCTTGACCTATCCCAGGGGATAGAACTCTCCTTTGACATCGAGATGCGGGCGCTCTTCCCTGTAAAGGCGATCATACCCGACAGCCGGGCGTATTCGTACTACGATCCCGAGGTCTATGCAGGTGTGCGGGGCGGAGAGATTGTGGTTGGTGCGTAAGAGAGGGCGAACCTCCCTGCTTTGCATAAACCTGAAAAGCTGAGGTTGCGGATTTGAAGGACGATCCCAACCTTTCCGCACACGGAACTGAAAAACCCCATCATCTTTTTATCCGTGTACGCCGTTTATAATAATAATGTACCCGTTTGTAGATGTTATCTTGAAACTTGAGAAGAGGTCTCGAAGATATCGGTTCTACCGGCAGCTATTAAGTCTGATTGCGTTCTTTCTGCTCTGTTATGCACTGCTGCTCTGTCTCAGCGTGCCAACCGTCTTTGCACGGTACAGCTCCCACGATTTTATGCTGCTCGGACATCCCGTACATGCGAAACTATTGTGCACCGCCGCAATCGCTCTTGTTCTGGCGGTTGTTTTCTCATTTTTGATCCGCAAAAAGCAGGTAAACATCATTAAGGTAATTGAGAGTAGATATCCCGTGCTGAAAGAGCGGCTTCCGACCGCTTATGATAATACAGGCATACATAACCCCATTGTGGATGACCTGTCACTTAGCGTGACTGGTGACATCTCATCGGTCAGGTGGTCAAAGATCATCAGCAAAAACGGACTTATCATGCTGGTAATGATATCTGTCGTGATGGCTGGCGTTGTTTCCTTTGTATCGTCTCCGGATGCGCCCCGCCTTATGACGCCGGAGCAGATCGAGTCAGCGATCACGCCGGCAGATGAGGATGAACGCGAGGCGGCTGCTGATGAGGCGCGTTACCAGCAGATGCTCTCTGAACTCGGATACGAAGCCGGTTCAGGCGAGAGCGAGATCGCACAAATATATGGGAAACCGTCGGTTGCCGTGATCGAGGGAACAAGCATCGAACTGATGATGTTTTCGGATGCCGGCGTCGGGCAGAGCGCACGCAGGACAGAGAGCGATCATGTGAACTTTAGATCAGGAACCGTGTACGCCGCGACCCCGGTCTCATCTGAGACCTACATCGACAAACTTCCGGAGGAGAACCGGGACCTGATCAAGGCGTACTTCATGGAGATGGCGGAGGCGGGTTAATGATCGGACGGTAATCAGATGCTGTTTGCAAATCCCAATCTGGCAATGTGGGCGTTTTTCTTAAGCGTAATCCCGCTAATAATCGTGTATCTGCTCAGACCGAAGGCAAAGGATGTGCTGGTCCCGTCTATCATCTTTATCACAGCGGTAACGCAACAAAAAAAGAAATATGCAAGGGTGTTAAGCAAGCTCATCAAAGACCCCCTATTTTTAATCCAGTTACTCATCCTGCTATCCCTGATTTTTGCGATAGCCGCGCCTTACGGAGTAAAACGCATGGAAGTTAGCGGAGAGTACACCGTGATCATTCTGGACGGATCTGCGAGCATGCAATCAGGAAACAAGGTCGATAAGGTCACCCGAATCGCAGAAGACCATCTCACCGCGCAGAACAGCATCATACTCGCAGAGAACGTTCCCATACTTGCTTTGCGCGGCGGGGACGTGGAAGCCGCAAAAAACGTGCTTGATAGCCTCCCAAAGACGGCAACGACCGCGGACCTGTACCAGGCGATCACGCTTGGCAGCACGCTGCTGACCGATGGGGGTGGCAGAATCCTTGTTATATCCGATTTCACGAACTGGAATGGCGAAGACCCATACATCGCAAAAAAACTTGCGGAGGGGGATGGAATCGATGTATCGTTCATGAGTGTCTCGGATGGGAAAAATAAGATCGCTATAACTGGCGGATGGTTGTCACCCGTCGATGATAAATATCAGTACACATGTATTATAAAGAACTACATGAGTTCCGATGCGAACGTGGCAGTTGACGTCCTGTACAGCAAAAAGCAGTCAGTAGACACATACAATCTGAAGATCGGGGCGCACGACAGCGAATACTTCTCGCTCAAGGACATTTGCGCCGGGACAACCGAGATAACACTCCATCCGGACGATGATCTGATGGTTGACAACCGTGCGCACATCATCGTGCCGTTTCGGCAGACCCGGCGCGTGCTATGCATATCTGACTATAAAAATTCCCCGTCGGCAACCGTGCTAAAATTGCTGCCGTCTGTCGATGCCGTGTTCCGGGCGCCCGGTGCGGGCGAGGAGGGTTTGCGCAATATCAATATACATGACTACGATCTGGTGGTGGTCGGGCTTTGCAACGAGAGCCCGGGCGCAGGGCTATACGAAAATCTTGCTGACTATGCGGCGGCAGGCGGCGGCGTTGTGGTGATGGCGCAGGAGAGCCTGCTTCTACCAGAGACTGATACAGGGAGGCTGCTGCCTGTGGTCCCGGTCTCGATGGCAAACGAGACCACGCTCGATGGAGCGCGAGGGGGCGTGATGGGTAATATCGACGTCACTGATATCGCGATCGGGCACCATTTGAACGTGGATGCGAAGACCGGGGCGGTGGCATGGGTAACGTCTGACGATGGTGTGCCGATCATCTCGTACTGGAGAATCGGAGCTGGAAAAGTCGTTTATTTAGGAATTCCTGATATAATGGGCGATGATGCGTGGAGTGACTTCCATACCAAACCCGAATACCCAATCTTCTGGCTGAATCTGGTCGATTATCTATGCGGGGCAAGCAGTATCGAGGAATGCAACATGCAGACAGGATCGACCGTGCGGTTCGATTCTAATACACGGATTTTGACGCCTGAGGGGCAGTCGATCAAGACTGACAACCTGCTGCTCGACCAAACAGGCATCTACCAGCTTCCTGACCGCGCTGTTGCGGTCAATCTGTACAATGCAAAGGAATCAAACCTTGTGGACGGCGGTGGTTCGGTGAGCGAGACTCCAGGGGCTCAGAAGGACGTGGTGACGACGAAGACCGACGTAAAAAAGGAGCATGACTGGATTTTGCTAACGATTGCGCTTATGCTGTTGTTTACTGAGTTGTATTACCTGCGCTACAGGGGTGAACTGTGATGGCGGACATCGTGAGTGCCATGAACATCATGGACATCCTGGATATAACCGCTATAACCGGCATGATGTTCGTAGATCAGGAGGTCCTCTACGCGATCATTCCTATTCTCCTGATTGGCGCGTATTATCTCAAAAAAAGCACGAAAAAGATACTTGTCCTGAGCAGGATGGTTGTTGCAGCCTTGATCATCATCGCGCTTGCATCCCCTTACACCCTGACCACACACCGGATAACCGATGCTGAGCCGACCATCACGGTCATCGATGACCGGTCCACGAGCATGGAGATCTTCAACGCGACTGTCGCAGACCGAGTATACGGTTTCATACACGACCGCAATCCGTCAGCACAGATCAAGACATTCTCAGGTAATCAAACGCCTATTGGAGATAAGATCCTGCAGTATGCTCGGGGAAACGACCATATCGTCCTTGTGAGCGACGGGAACAGCAACTGTGGAGCCGGACTGGCAGACGCGGTCTCAGTCGTCTCAGGAACCAATACAACAGTCTATCTGATCTGCCAGTCCCCTGATCACAACGATGTGAGCGTCGAGATCGTCGGAAGCAAGAACGTAATTGTTGGAAACAAGAATACATTCAGGATTGTGGTGCAGCAGGCTGGAGCGCATGTAGCGTACGAGCTGACGGTCAAGGTGGACGATGAGGTCATATACCGCAGCGAGATTGAGCAGTTTGATCGGACAAAGGTTCTCCCGATCACTCATGCGTTTTCCACACTCGGCACCCATATCATCTCTGCGAGCATCAGCCCTGTGGGGGATGACCATTTCCAGTCGAACAACGCCTTTGATAAGTCGGTGTACGTCGTTCCGAAGCCCGCGATCCTGCTAATCACGGATGAAGAGTCGAATCTCATGGATACCGTCTCTGACCTCTACGATGTCACTGTGAGCAGTTCCGGATCTGCCGTTCAGGATAAGTACAAGGCGATCATCTTTGATGACCGGTACATCGAGTCGATGCTGCCGGATGATCTTGACGCGCTCAGGGATTTTGTGAGCGATGGTCGCGGGCTGGTCGTTGTCGGTGGAGACCGGTCGTATGACC
Source organism: Methanosarcinales archaeon (assembly GCA_030640725.1). Taxonomy (GTDB): domain Archaea; phylum Halobacteriota; class Methanosarcinia; order Methanosarcinales; family Methanogasteraceae; genus Methanogaster_D. The sequence continues at coordinate 10,642 of DAOWIV010000297.1, forward strand.
GTGGCGACTATCTGGACTCTGATTTCGAGAAGATGCTTCCTGTCAAGTCATATCCGAGCGAGTACTACGGCAGGAACGACGTCGTGTTTGTCATGGATATCTCTGCAAGCACGTTTTCAGAGATCGTCGTTGACACCGGGGTCACGTTCCTTGATTACGAGAAAGCGCTGGTGATCGACATCCTCGATGACAGGGACTTCAGGGATGACCGCGCGGGCACGGTCGCTTTCGGCGGAAAGGCGTACGAGGTGTCTGGTCTGACATATCTCGGCAACGACGCCGCAAGAGAGTCGCTGAAAGAGACAATAATGACGATAGAGCCGAAAGGAGAGATCACAACCACGCTGGATCAGGGACTGGCGATGGCAGAGGAGATGCTCAGTAATTCAGCCGGCGCAAAGGACGTGATCATCATATCAGACGGCAACATCGATGCAGGCATCTATGAGAGTTCGCGCTCTGTTGCTGCCCGGATGAATAACGCAGACACAAGGATGCATTTCATCCATGTGATGAGTTCGCCAACCAATCTGGTGACCAAGTTCGAGGATCTCGCGCGTGGTGTGGACGGTACGTATCAGCAGACCACGTATCCGAGATCGGTCGCAATCTCAACCGCCCAGCCAGACGCAGATGCAACACCAACACCAACGCCGCCGCCCGATGAGTCTGGCACATACACAGTCTCTACATTCACAAAGAAACACTTCATAACCCGGCACCTTGACATCTCAGCCACGATCACCGGCTACAACGATGTCACATCAAAACTCGGCGCAAAAAGGCTTGTTGTCACAGGCGAGGGAAAGCCAATCGTCTGCGCGTGGAGATACGGGCTTGGGAGGGTCGTTTCGTGGAGCACAGACAATGGATGCGAGTGGAGTTCTGCGCTTTACACCGGCAACAACTCGCAACTGATCTCGTCGGTGGCCAACTGGGCGATCGGCGATCCGAGATCAGAGGAGGGCATTGTCATCGAGGCGGATGATGTGTTCCTGGGCGACGTCTGCGACCTCACCATCATGTCAGATACTATACCGGACATGGTGTTTGGCGGCGATGCGCTTGATATCTCAAGAATTGCTGAAAATACGTACAAAACGAGCATCGATCTGGATGCAGAGGGCGTTTATTACCTATCTGACTACGGGATCGCGGTGAACTATCCGGTCGAATATCTGGATGTCGGGATGAACCCTGACGTAGAGAAAGTCATCCAGTTGCACGGCGGAAGGGTGTATAACGAGAGCGAGACTGATATGCTGCTCTCTGACGTGAAGCGGAGATCGGTCAGAACCACGCATGCGCCTGTGAGCCAGAAGACATCGTTTATCCTTGCAGCACTTGCACTCTTCCTGATCGAGGTGATCGCCAGAAGGGTGCGGGAGATTGCAAGAAGGAAGGAGAAGACAGGATGAGTGAATGGGCGCGGATAACACCGATATCGGCACCGTCCAGTCACCCTGTTCTGCTTGCTACTCTCTCCTCTGACACCAAAAAACCACGAGCGGATCGCCCAGCCGCCCCCACCGTCCGAAAGGTTGAAATTATATACGATGCAAAGAAACAGTACTTCATTGGTGACCCACATGAACCGAAAACAATCTTCTGACATAACAAGTACCACCATCGAAGATCACACAGGTTATCAGAGTACGCTTGCCTTTATTCTGCTCACTGACGTGGTCGATGGCAGATCCATCCACGAAGACGCCGGTCGCCTCGGCGAGATGGAATTCAATGAAAAGATCAGGAACGTGATCCGGTATACGTTTCTGAGACGGGTGCTGGATGAACTGCATGGTCCGGAGATTGGATCGGGAGATCTCTCGGAAAAACCAGACAATCTGACCGACAAGCAGTGGGAGTCAATCATAAAGCGAGCAGATATGAAATGGGACAACTATCGCAAATACACCTACGAATTCGAGAAGGATAAATGTAAAGGATTATTCTCATCCGGTCAATCTGGTAAACGGGCTGAAGTGGAGATGTTTCTTGCCGAATACACCGATACGGTACATTCTGACGTTGGGGCATTGATATACACAAAAGAAGGCGAGAAAATACCGCTTTCGCATGGGTTACTGCACCGGATCGACACGATCTTTGAACTGGCTAAGAAACCGGGCGTTCTGCTGACCGAACGGATGCGAAAGAAGAGCTTTGGGGAGCATATAAAACGGGCTGAACGCGACCTTTATGAGAAATAATCGCCAAGGTGATATGATGAAACTGGAACTGCAAAATATAGGTGGATTTACAGGTGTCCACACGTTCGATATCCGGAAAGGGATCAATCGCATCACTGCGCCGAACGCCAAAGGAAAATCGAGTTTGCTGCGGGGAATACAGTGTCTTGCCAGTGATGACGAGACTGTATTCCGAGACACTTTGAATGACGATAATGATACCGGCAGCATCAAGCTTGATGACGGGTATGTGCGCAATCTGCGGCGTGTAAACAACATAGTGCAGGCAACTCAGGCGGACGACCGCACATTCTTTGATGAGAATAGCGAATGGCGCAACGCAGAGAAGATCGCATTCTTCACGCCGAAGAGCCGGGTGGTCCTGGAGATCGATCAGAACGCTTTCGATGTGCTCAGGTTCGTCAAGAGCGTCAGTGGAGCCGAGATCGTTGAATCGGACCTCCGCAGAAAGGAGGCTCAACTCGGGGAGGCAAAACAGAAGCTTGATGAGTATATCGAAAATCTCACCAACGCCCAGAAGCTTGAGGCTGAGATCAAGACGATGCAGGGCGATATCCAGAAATTGCAGGGCGAAGTCCAGGAACTCGAGGCTGTGATCGCTAAAGAGTCTGGCACGATGGATATTACCGATGTCAGCAGGGATCTTGGCACCAAGAAGCGGGAGATCGAAGGGCTTCGGGATCGCCTCCGGGTACGTGAAGGTGAGGTGAAACGGTACCATGATGAGTATGAAAAGGTGCGTGCGCTGCGCGAACGGATCAATGAAGAGATCGATGAGTTCGAACGGATGTACGAATCTCCTGATAAGAGTATAGTGGAGTTTAGCGGGAAGATAACCAAACACGAGCACAGAAAGAAGAGCCTGAAGAATGGGAAGGATCTGGTCGATGGCCTGCTCGGGGTAATCGACGGTGTGAAGAAAATATTTGGCGAGAGCGAGCGCGTCGTTCCGGGTGAAGCATCAGAGATTCCTTCCCTTGAAAAGGCATACAAGCTGCTTGGAGAATCGGGTGAATGTCCTGTGTGCAGTGGTAATACATCCCTGAGCACACTGGATCAGAGAAAAGATGCGCTGCGAGCATGCACCACAGACCTATCCAAGGATATGCGCGGAGAGGATGAGCAGGTAAAGATGCTCAAGGCAGATAGAAAGGAACTTCAGGACAATGTCGATGGGCTCAGGGCGAAACAGCGGTCACTCGATGAGGCAAAGCGCGACGAAGAAGAGTATCACAAAGAATGGGATGAGCGCAAGGACACGCTGGACGCAATCGGAAGAGAAATCGCAGAGAAAGATTCGGAACTGGAAAATCTTGAGCGCCAGTACGAGGATGCGACAAAGAATGTACAAACCAAGAGTAGGGAACGTCTCAACGAGATGCGAAAGAAGGTCGGCGGATTTGAAAACGAGATCAGGAACAACCAGAAACAGATCGACCGGCTCACGTCAGAAATCCCGGATTACATGATCGGAGAGACCCTTGGAGAGTATGCGACGAAGAAGAACAAGGGACTCGAGCAGTTGCGGATGGAGATTGGAGAACTGGAGACACAGTACGATCACGAGGTGCGCGGCGCGGTGGAGTTATTCAATAACAAGATCAACAACATCTATCATGACATGGGGTTCACGACCTTCCGCGACATCACGATCAAGGAGGAGACCACACGGGGCAGACCGTCGTCACTCAATGTGATCGTGGAACATGAGAGTGGCAAGAAACAGTCGCTCTCCAGCCTGAGCAAGGCAGAGCAGCTGATACTTGGTCTTGTCTTCCAGATTTCTGCGAAGGAGAATTATATTCCGGATTTCCCGTTCTTTGTCATCGATGACAATATGAACACCTTTGATCCTGACCGGTTCAAACTGGCTCTGGATTATCTGACAGACAAGGCTGATTACGTGCTGGTCTCCCAGCCCGCACCTCCAAGCGAGCAGGATGAGCTTGTTGTCAGGTATGGGTTCGATTAAGGTCGTTTAATTGGAGTTAATCTAAATCCCCGGAGAAATTCGGGGAATCTTGTTTTTTCTGGAAGTTTGTATCCACTTCTCATAATCCTTCAAATCAAAAACAAAGTAGCCGTCATCGAGTAACTTTTTTTTCCCACTTACTGTTCTGGCTATAATCCCATAATGTTCATTCCGGTCTTCATCGCGCCAGCGGACATGTCCGGACTTTTCTTTTAATTGCCTAATTAAATCCAATGCGTCTGCCTCACTCATGTCTTTCCATTTCACTTCGCAAAAGAGGATGCTCGATTCATCATCCATAGTCACGATATCGATTTCCCGCTCTTTGTACCACCATGATCCGAGTTTTGAGAATGGGAATGGCACCCCCTCCAACAGGTTTAGATCCCACAAGAATTCTTTTGCAATGTCTTCAAATGTCCTGCCAAGATATGTACCAAGCCCGCTTTTAATACGGCGCAAGACAACCTCTTCATGCCCGAGGTCAATCAGGTCTTCGCTTGGGAAAATGAACCTGAACCAGAAAGCAAATGCATTGTCCTTAATGGAATATAGCCCTTTCTTAGAATTAAGGGACGCTGTTACAGGAATTTCTCTTTTTATTATTCCAAGATCGATTAACACACTCAGGTACTTCCCAACGAGGCTGCGGTCAAGTCCCGTATAATTTGTGATCTTGCCAAGGGTTGTGCTGCCACTAGCGATTGATTCAAGTACTGAGAAATAATACCGTGGCTCTTCGAGTTCTTCGAGCAGTATGAACTTGATATCCCTGTATATCAATGAATCAAACCTCAATATATTATTATCAATATTCCAATATATATCGTGCGCAGGGTCAGTTTGTGTGATGTATGCAGGAGTGCCACCAAACACGCTGTATATCTCTACTGCACGTTTTACATTCCCCAGGTATCTTGCTACGTCTTTAAATGGGAGCGGACCAAGTTTTATCTGACCCGTGCGTCGTCCATAGAGCGGGGCGCGGTAGGACATGAGTTTTTCCATCATGGAGATGCTGGAACCTGATAGGATCAGGTATATTCCGCTGTCCTTAAGCTTGCTGTCCCAGTAATCCTGTAATATCGAAGGCAGGGCTTTTTCGTCTTTTACAAGATACGGAAACTCATCTAACGCCAGAATAAATCGCTGCTCTTTAGCTTGGTGGTAGATATATTCGAAAAATGCGTCCCAGTCCGTAAAACCTTGTTTTTTTCAACAGTTCGTCGTTGAAATACTCGGCAAGTATTCTTGAATAGCGGTCAAGCTGAAGCTTCCTGGATTCTTGCCTGCCAATCAAGATGATACCAGGGTGTTGTTTGGAGATGAGTTTTTTTTATAACCCAAGTTTCCCACCCAAAAATCAAAACCAGCAGCGTAGGGCTGCATGCCTCTAAAATTTCCGCTATTTCTTGGTCGTAATCTTCTTCATTTAATTCCCATCGACTTTAGATAGCCCTTCCTTACAACGTTCTCGC
>DAOWIV010000096.1 GCA_030640725.1 Methanosarcinales archaeon
CCCTTCGAAGGGGTCACGAGAACTCGCCGACCAACTGGGAGTTCCTGTAGGTGGCGACGGGTTTATCGAGGAGAAACACGTCAAGATTGATCCTGTGAATACATTAAATCAGGGTGTCTTTGTGGCAGGGTGTGCTGTCGGACCAAAAGACATCCACGACTCGGTGACAGAAGCAATCGGTGCAGCCCACAAGATCCACCAGTTCTTAGGGATTGGCACAATCTCAGTATCGCCTGAAAAACCCGTGATCTCGGATGCCTGCGACGGCTGCGGCGTATGTGTGGAGGAGTGTCCTTATGGTGCGCTAACGGTGGTGGACGGAGACGGAAAGCCCGTGCCTGTTCTTGATCCGCTCTCGTGCAACACCTGTGGAATCTGTGCGGCAGTCTGCCCGCAGGAAGCTGTTGAGATTGCGAACTATACGCGGGAGCAGTTAAAGGCGCAGGCAGAAGGGATTCTTGACGCGGGCATGGGTGTGATCGTGTACATCGACCCGGCTGCTTATGCGGCGGCTGATCTTGCAGGGGTTAACAGGACGCCGTATTCGCCACTCATCCGGTTCATTCAGGTGCCTTCGATTCATCTGCTGGACGCGGACATCGTGGGTCACGCGTTTGAGTCAGGCGCCGGCGGCGTGATGCTGATCGAGGGCACGACTGATGAGGCGCTGACGTCGCGGTCGAAGGATCTGTACAGCCGGCTCAAGAAGGAGACAAAGGCGTTCAAGTTGCCGATCCGGTATTCGCATATCGAGACAGCGCAGTACGAGAAGCTGATGAATCTGCTGAATGTGTTTTCAGAGCAGGTGGCGGCGAAGGCTGCGAAGAAGGGAAAGAAGCGAAAGGAGTGAAGGCGCACGATATTCGTCCATTCATGGTCTCTGGTTAGCAGTTCCCGTTGTGTCTGTAAACGCATGTGGACAAAGGGTTGATTCTTTATACTTTTATAAATATTTATGCACATTGTTGAGTAATACAAAGAACAATCCCAAATAATGTTTAGCAAATTTGGAACTCGATGGATGGTTGCATGCATGAGCAAAACAAAAGCGAAACTTCGGAAGTATTTAAACGCTGACGCATTATTCAGCCTCGTCCGCTCGGGTTTTGAGAGAATATTAAATCATCGGTCAAATAATATCGAGATTCCCTTAGCCGATGCACTTATGTCGGCTTTTGCCATGTTTTTCCTCAAGGATCCTTCTTTACTTACTTTTGAAGAGCGGCGATCCGGAGATACTAATTTGAAGACGGTCTATAAGATAAATACCGTCCATTGCGATTTTTGTTCTATGAAAACGAACTCAAAAACCGGGGAAATTGCATATTATCATCAACCAATCAGCCGAAGAAGACCGCCCTCTGCGACAGCATCACCGGAAGATTGATCTGGCGGTATGGCATGCCCGCAATCTCAGAGAGGACCCTCTCACGAAGTTCCTGGGCGGTCTCTTCCACTTTTCCGGATTCTGCACGGATGGTCACGCTCAGAACTCCACTCTCAACCTCTTTATCACCGATTACGACGACGTACGGAATCCATTCCCTGCCAGCAGCGCGGATTCGCTTTCCAACGGTCTCCTCACGGTTGTCGATATCGACCCTGACACCCGGCATCGCACGGGCAACGCCCTCTGCGTACTCGATGTGTCGGTCTGCTACCGGTATCAGCCGGACATGTGTCGGGGAGAGCCATGTTGGCAGCGTTGGCACGCCACCCGCCTCTGATGTGAGATGCGCCTTTTCGAGCAGCGCGTAGATGCATCGCTCGATTGCCCCGCTCGGAGAGCAGTGAAGAATGGTTGGACGTAGTTTGTCTCCGTTTTTGTCAGTATACTCGATGCCGTACCGCTCCGCATTCTCAACATCGATCTGAACCGTTGAAAGCGCGCTGGCTTTATTCATCGTATCGATATAATTAAATTCAAACTTGATCACGAAATAAAAGAAGCGGGAGTCCCATAATTCGATTAATACGGGCTTATCAACTATTTTAACCAGTTCTGTGATGAACTCCTGGTTTTCTGCGTAGAAATCACGCGTAAACCGGATGGCAACCTCGTAATCACGGTCCAGCCCGATATCCGCAAGCACTGCCATGCACATCGCATACTGGTCCTTGAATTCCGCGATTGCGTGATCCATGTCGCTACATAGCGTGTGCATGTCAGGCATCGTGAATGCGCGCAGGCGTCTCAAGCCCACCAGTTCGCCATGCTGCTCCCTGCGGAAGCTGTACCGGGTCATCTCGATCATCTTCAGGGGCAGATTCCGGTACGAGATGGTCATGTCACGGTTCATCAAAAACTGCCCGAAGCACGCTGCAAATCGCAGGAAAAATGACCTCTTGTCAGATTCTATTGAATACTGCCTTGCCGGAAACCGGTCAAGATATTTCTTAAGTGTCGGGTGATTCATGTCATACATGACCGGGGTCTCGACCTCGACCGCACCGCGTTTTGAAACCGTATCAATGACATAATCCTCAAGAAGCCTCTTCATCAGGGTTCCTTTTGGATAGAACCGCATATTTCCGGAATCTGAGCCGGGTTCGTAGTCTGCAATCTCGAGTCTCTTCATCAGTTCGACATGCGGCGGAATCCTGTCCACAGCCCGGCTCTTCGAGATTTCATAATCCACAAACCTCTTTAAATCAGTATGTTCTGAAAAATCAAACGTTTCAGTCGGCAAAAGCTCCCCATCCTGCGTGAGTATGTGCCAGTGCGAAACCGCCTTCTCTTCGGATTTCAGAGCCTCTGATACAACCTCAGACCCCACGCTCCCATCTTTCTCCCCATTCTTTTTGTTTTCTTCACTTCCTGCACTCCCCTCATTTTTTCCGATTCGTATCGTTCTTGATAGCTCGGATAATGGATGTCCCTTGCAGCTGATCTTGAATGCCTTGTACCATCCAAACGGAGCTCTTTTAACTTCGTAATCAGAAGAGAGAGTTTCTTCGAGTTTCTTCAGCACATCGACCGCAACAGCCGGCTTTGAAAGTTCCGAACTGAGGTGTGCATAAGGATAGAGCATTACACGGTTCGCTTTCACCTGACCTGCGGTCTTTCTAATCTCTGTTGCTGCGTTCTTCACGGTGCCATCAGGGTCTGCCTCATCGTAAGACTCCACAGCGATAAAAGCGGTCAACGCATCTTCCATGCAGCCGCGCTTCATCGAGGATTTGATCTCCTCTGCGACAGGGGTGCGCTTCTTTGTCTCGTACTCGATATAATCGGAGTGAATTAATAATAATTGCATGTTTACGCCCTATGTTGTTTTAGATTGTCTCCCATGTTTATAAATATGGCTCTCCGGCAGGATCGCTGAGGCTCACATGCACGGGTTCAGATACATATTTATATCTTCACAACTTAACAGAAGGATCAGATCCTGGGCTCGTGGTCTAGCTGGTCATGACATCGCCTTGACATGGCGGGGATCCTGCGTTCGAATCGCAGCGAGCCCATTAGAGGTGGCGGGGGCGGGGAAAATTTTCAGTAAGGTTAATATATCAATTCATACCACTAATATCAATATTGCGGAAACGATTGCTACACCAGAAGGTTGCTACATGTCTGTTGACGATGTCATAAAAACAATCAAGATCGAGAACGTGGTTGCGTCCACCTCGATAGCAAGTAAAATTGATCTCGAATATGTCGCGAAGACGATCGAAGGTGTGGATTACAACAAAAAACGGTTTCCCGGTGCGATCTACCGACTTGCCGAACCAAAACTCGCTGTTCTGGTTTTCGGAAGCGGGAAAATCGTCTGCACCGGTGCAAAGAAGATAAAGGATGTCGAAATCGGGGCAAAGAAGATTTTTGAGAAGCTTGAAGAGATCGGCATCAACACAGAGGGGCAGACCGAACTCGTTCTCCACAACATCGTTTCATCAGCAGACCTCGGGTGCGTGATCAATCTCGATGCTGTCACGATGGGTCTCGGGTTTGAAAATATCGAATACGAACCTGAACAATTCCCTGGGCTTGTTTACCGAATTAAAGAGCCAAAATCCGTTGTTTTGCTCTTTGGATCGGGAAAAATGATCATCACCGGCTGCAAGAGTCCGGAAGATTCCAGACTTGTCGTTATTAACATCGTACACGATCTCGGCGATCTCGGATTGTTATGATCCCAATTACTGACAATCACATCCATCTCGATCGCAGTGGGAAGGGGATCGCGGCAGCAAAGGAATTTGCAAACGCGGGTGGCACACATCTGATTCTTGTCTCAAAGCCGTCGTGGACGATTGGAGTGAATGTAACAGAGCCTGATGGTTTTAAACCCGTATTCGATGAGACGGTTGGTATCGCGCGTGAAATTAACCGGTCCGACATTGGAGTGACCGTATTTACCGTGCTCGGAGTTCACCCGGCAGAGATTACGCGGCTGACTGATCAAGTTGGGCAGAAGCGTGCAGAGGAATTGATGATCCGCGGACTTGAGACTGCAGAGCGGTTTGTCGCCGAGAATGAGGCGATAGCTATCAAGACCGGGCGCCCGCATTACGAGGTTTCTGATTTGATATGGGACGCATCAAACCGCATCATGGCTTGTGGGATGGAACTGGCACGTGACGTTGGCTGCGCCGTGCAACTGCACACCGAGACCACTGATGCTGCTGCAATCGCTGATCTGGCGGCAATCGCAAAGAAGTCAGGGTTACCGCCCGAAAAAGTGGTCAAGCATTATGCGCCGCCGATGGTACAGGTTTTTGAGCGCGAGGGTATATTTCCGAGTGTGCTCGCAGGCAAAGGCGCGATCGAGGCAGCACTTGCCGAAGGGACACGTTTCATGATGGAGACTGATTATATCGACGATCCTGCGCGTCCGGGTGCTGTGCTCGGTCCGAAGACCGTTCCCCGCAGAACAAAACAGTTGATCGAGCGATCTGGCGAAGATGCGGAGGTGGTGGAAGAGATGTTCCGGAAGGTGCATAAGGAGAACCCTGAGCAGGTGTATGGCATCGAGATTACAATATGATCGGTGATGTGCGTAATGCAATTTCTGCCGGATAATCATCATGTTTATCTGCTTGTCATCTCCTTTGCCGACGTTTTTTGTTAGTCCAATGAACGACCACAAAATCAAACCCCACCCGAAGGGCAGTTTCTACTCGATTTTTTGTGAAAAAATCGTGGGTCACGCGTCGTCTGCGACCAGATCCAATAGCGGCTTGTGGACATGCCCGTTGGACGCAAGCATACTCACCCGCGATGCGATCGAAAGCTCGCCGGTAAGCGGCATTCCAGTGGTATCGGTGACCCTGCCGCCAGATTCCTCGACAATGAGCTTTCCTGCGGCGATATCAGTGATCCGCAGGTATCTGCGAAAGTCAACAAAGGCGTCCAGGACACCTGAGGCAACATAACAGAGTTCGAGTGACGAACACCCAAGAACCCGAATTCTCCGCACAATCCTTCCGAGATCGACCACTTTTGTCGAGTCTGTACGGTATGCATAAGCAGTTACGCTTAATTTTTGCATTTCACTGACTCCAGATACACCGATACGTTTTTTATTGCAGTATGCTCCCTTACCCGCCTCTGCGTAATATACATCACCGGAATGCAAATTCTCAATGAAACCAAGTGAGATATCAGAAAGATCGGATCCACCAATGGCGATGGAGACTGAATAAAACGGAATACCAGCCACTACGTTGAAAGTCCCGTCGAGCGGATCAAGCACAACTGTGAAATCGATGTCGCTCTTCCGAACATCCGGACTGCGCAGGTCTCCGAAAATAACTTTTTCGCCACACTCTTCACTTATAAGTAATATCTTCCGCCCATCAGCCTTCAAAACATCGATTGCGGCATTCTCTGCTATTTCGTCGATTTTTTTTGTGGGCGTGCCGTCTGCGCCGGTGTACAGTTCCATTCCTGACTCTGGCGTGCCGATGAGGGGTTCAATCGCATCGGTGATCGCGGCAGAGATCTCGGTGCAGCGTGTCAGCAGGTCCATACCTAATAATGCGATGCATGGATATAAAAGGGGGGTGGTCAACAGTATCTATCGATGAAGGAAATACCCGGCGGCGTGTGCGCTGTTAGCGGCGTGTGTGCTCATGGAATCAAGGAAGGAAGGGACGGACTTGCCCTGATCACGGGAAAAGGGGAATCTGCCGGGGTTTTTACGAAAAACAAGATCATTGCAGCACCACTTGTCATCACCAGGGAGCACCTCGCGGGTCATCGGCTGTCTGCTGTCGTTGCAAACAGCGGATGTGCAAATGCGTTCACCGGAACGCGTGGGCTTGCAGATGCCGCCCGCACAGCAGAGATGGTTGCAGGTAAGCTCGGGGTTCCTGTCAATTCGATCGGCGTTGCATCGACAGGCGTCATCGGTGTGCCCCTTGACATGGACCGGATCGAAAACCGGATCGATTCTGTGATCGCGGGATTATCCGACACGCACGAGGGAAGCACGGCAGCCGCTCGAGCCATCATGACAACAGACACCATGTCCAAGGAGTTTGCAGTTGAACTCTCCTCAGGCGTGCGAATCGGCGGCATTGCGAAGGGATCTGGCATGATCTACCCGGATATGGCGACGATGCTTGCGTTCATCTACACCGACGCGGATCTACTGCATGAAACGCTCGATTTGTGCCTGAAACGGGCGGTGGATCGCAGTTTCAACATGATCGTGGTGGATGGCGACACCAGCACCAACGACGTGGTACTTCTGACCGCGACTGCTGAATCGGGCACGCCGGACGGGGATGAGTTTCAGGAGGGACTCGATTACGTCTGCACCGAACTTGCGAAGATGATCGCCCGCGATGGCGAGGGTGCAGAGAAGTTGATCGAGGCACAGGTTACCGGAGCAGAGACTGAGGAGGATGCACGGAAGGCAGCGAAAGCAATTGTCCGGTCGCCGCTTGTCAAGACCGCTGTTCATGGCAACGATCCGAACTGGGGGCGGGTGATCGCTGCTGTAGGATATTCCGGCGCTGACATCGATCCTGACCAGATATCGCTTGTGCTCTGCGGTGTGTCGGTCATGGATCGCGGCAGGGCGGTCGATGGTGCTGATGTGGACATGAGC
>DAOWIV010000078.1 GCA_030640725.1 Methanosarcinales archaeon
ATCTCAAGAGCTTCTTCCTTTGGAAGAATCTTTATCTCAACCGGAAGATTCTGATCGATGATCTCATTTGTTTTTTCTTCATACGACTTGATCTCTGACCGGTCAAAGTCCTTCAGACTGAAATCCACCCGGGTCTTCACGTCCCCGATCCGGTTCCCCGTGATCAGCGCACCGGTCTCCTTGTGGATCACTGCGCTTAACACATGGCATGCGGTGTGCGACCGCATGAAGAGGTGCCTCCTGCCCCAGTCGATCCTTCCGGTGACCCGGTCGCCTGCTGCAAGCACAGAATCTGTGATTGCGACCTCGTGGCTGATCAGATCATCCATCTTCCGCGTGTATGTAACCGGAAATTCACGCCCGTCCGCCTCCCGCACGAGAACGCCGGTGTCGTGCGGTTGTCCGCCGGAACCAGGATAGAACGCGGTTCTATCGAGTACAACGAACCGATCATCTGCCACATCCGTAACTGTCGCTTCAAATTCCTTTGCGTAGCAATCCAGTAGATACAGCACGTCCATTACGCATTACTTCCCTGTAGTAATCTGTTCTCCAACCATCGCGTCCATCAGTTCAAGAAACTCATCCTTACTCCCGCGTGGTATGGTTGCTCCTGCCGCTATGTTGTGTCCGCCGCCGGTGCCGCCAACCCTTGCTGCACACGCTCCGATTGCATCAGCAAGGTTCAACCCCTTCCTGATTAGACTCTGTGTCCCGCGTGTAGAGACTTTGAGCCCGGCATCGCTCTCCGCAAACGCAAGGATCGGCGTGTCCCGGTTTTTGGAGTTTGACAGGCTCATGCCTGCGACGATGCCAACGATCGTGTCCCGAATCGAACTGCCAGCATCAAAGTACTGGATATATGCAAGTTTCGTAATGCCCCGCTCTCTAACGAGCTTCAGACCCTCCACAAGGTTTTTCCGGTGATCTTTGAGCAGGTCGTGCGCTTCTGCAAGCTTCCCCTCCCGGTCGCCAAGGCAGACCGCAAGACCAACGTCAGCGAAACCGTAACGTGCGGTAGCATTGAGTAGTGTGGAGTATTCGGATGCATCCCGCATCTCGGTGCCTTCCTTCTCCCTGCACAGCGTATACCCCTCGGTTACCAGCCTGTGGAGGTGGTAGCTGGACATCCGCCTTGAGATGCAGTGCTGGACCAGCGATGAGACCACTTTCTGCTGCTCTTCTTTAGTAAGGTCGATCCACCGCCTCCACCGTTCACCGCCGGCGTCTATGCCCACCTTTCTCAGAAACTCGATGCTTGCAGCCTCGTTTCCTGTAAGTCCGGGAAGGTAGGGGTCAGAAGAGTATAGCAATAACCTGAACACCTCCCGGGTCTGCTTCCCAAAAAACGAGATGTCCTTCTTGTAATTCAGAACCCCGCGATCTCTACCCTGCTTCAGGATTTCCCTGTTGCATCCGACCAGTTTTCCAAATTTCCTTGCCTGCAGGTCGCCAACAGCACCCACGATCGCAAGATCAGCCAGGTCCCCGGACTGGATTCCGGGGCAACTGAGTGACTGCGCAAGCAGGTACGCGCATCCTGCCCCGCTAAGCTCAGTCGAGCCGTCGATGCCGAATAGATGCGGGTTCAGGTGGTGCGTGATATTCCCGGCACCGTCCTGATCGATCTGGTGGTGGTCCGCGATCACGACATCCATGCCGCGGGGCATGTCAGAGAGCATCCCGCTTCCAAGATCGGTGAAGACCGTCGGGATGTTTGCATCAGCAACCTCATCAAGAATTTCTTTGTCCAGTTGCTTCACGAACCTGACGCTGTGCTCGATTCCCAGTCGGTCGAGCGCATGGCACATAATTGCAGCCGCGGTCAAGCCATCGGCATCGATGTGTGACACGACCCGTACCTCGCCGTGCCTCCTGATCGCTGCTGCGCATTCATCCGCCCTCTGTTTCATCAGGAGGTGATCGCTCATGGTTCCGATTCCTCTGTTCACTCCAGCAGTTCCCTGATCACCCGTCCGTAAACCGGTCTTGCGATCAAGACACCGATCAAGACACCGACGATCGTGGTGATAGCAAAGCCCTTCAGCGCGCCAAATCCCATGAAGAGAAGCGGCGACATCGCGATGATGGTGGTTGCTGCGGCAGCGAATATGATCGCAAACGCCCTTGCAATTCTCGATAGATATACCTTCTTAGACGGCATCTTACCCTCATACAACACCTCGTCAGTGATGATCACCAGGTGGTCGATTCCTGTTCCGATGACTGCGATGATGCCTGCGATCGCAGGAAGGTCAAGCTGCCACCCTATGAGCGATGCAAAGCCGAGGATCATGAAGACCTCGCTTACCGAGGTTGCAACCATCGGGAGGAGAATATTCTTCTGGCGGTACCTGCGGAAGATGACAAAAGCCACCATAATCAGCGCAAGGATGCCTGCAAGAACGGTCTGTTTCCTGAACTGGTCGCCAAGTGCGGCAGGAACCTGCCATGAACCGACCACATCGACCTCGACAGGAAGCGCTCCCGCCCGGAGGTGTATGTAGAGTTGTCCTGCCTTCTCCCTTCCAATATCCTCTGCTCCGGTGGTTGCAACAAATGAGTACGATGGCAAATTCTGGTTTTTGTCATATAGTCCCTGCAGATTGTCTGCAAGTTCAGGGTCAAGCGGTGCTGAGAATATCACCTCGTCATCAAGAAGCATGACCATCTCGTGCGCTGCCACATTGTCAACAGCCCCGGACTCAACTGCCGCATCCCGGATCGCATTCGCGCCAATGCCGTCCACTGTGAAACCGACGCCCCATGCGCCCTTTTGCACCCTGGGCATGTCCACTGCCGTTATGTGCTCGCCCCACACCACGTGCTCGGTCTCATTTCCTACGGTCTGAATCCTGATCTCAAACTTTCCCGGTGTTGCGACAATATCCATCGCCGTGTCAAGATCGACACCAGCAAGGTCAACCAGAAGAATATTCTCTTCGACCGGCGTGATTGGAACATCCTTCAAGCCCCAGATGTTTAATTTTTCGCTTAATATCGCCTCTGTCGTCTCCTGGGTCTCTTTTGTTACGGTCTCCGTAAATGCGAGATTCCCTCTGGTATCTGTTGCAATCGAGCCGCCGACATCGGAGAGCGCGTTTGATAACTCGCTCTTGCTGACTGCGGATCTGATCTCATACATATCGCTACCAAGATACAGCACCTCACAGTCCAGTTGCTCTGAAAGATATTCCCGGATCACGGATTCCTTGTTTATTGTGAGTGTGACCTCGTTTCCATCAACGTATGCGTTTCCATAACCAACCGCATCCACATCGTCTTTTTCGAGTGGCTCTTGCGTCCTGAATATGACTTCGTCGTCTGTTGCCTCGATGATCTCAATGTCTCCAAACACACCTGCATATTTCTTTTCGATGATCTGTGCAGGATCAGCCTCGACTCCGGCGATCGCACCTTCTAACTTAAGCTGGAGACTTGTCCCACCTTCAAGATCAAGCCCGTATTGCAGGTCCGACGAAAAACCACCGTCATAATCGTCATAACCGTCGTAAGCCGGGTGAATTGCGATCAGGGAAATCAGCATGGCTGCGATAAATATAATAACCCTGAAATCCTTATGCAGTTTCATGCTCTCCGCCCCCTTGGCTTTGATAGGTGCCATTTCAGTATTCCGGTATTAAGCATCCATGTATTCATCAGATCGGCAGCGAGACCGAAGATAAGAACGGCTGAGATATCGCTTATGATGCTGATCTGCGGAAACGACGGGATGATGAGATATGAATACGTTGAAACAAAATACATCATCAGAAGCGCGGCAAGCGTTGTACCGGTCATGGTAAGCCCGGTTGTCATCGCGCTTGTGACCTTGTCATCGAGGTTGCCACGCCGTTTGAGAAGCCTCGTCGTGAGAAGAATATCGCTGTCAACTGAGTACCCGATCAGCATTAGAAGGGCTGCAACTGTTCCAAACGAGAGTTCGATGCCCATTATCACTATGAATGCGGCTGCAATCACGATATCTGAGAATGCAGAGACTACGACCGCAACCGAAGGCACAAACGTCCGGAATATCAGGAAAACTACGATTGCCATGAGGCAGAATGACACCACTATCGCTTTTATCGCCTGTCCCTGCAGTGCTTTTGCATATACCGGATCTGCCTGCTTAATCTCAGGTGTCGCATATTCATACTCGGTGTTGACCTTCTCGATCAGTGATTTTTCTATATCGTCATCCATCGGACCGAATCTTAGCATCCTGCGATTACCTGATTCGCTCACGACGATGAGCGGATAATCAGCAAACGCGAGTCTCAGATCACCATGCGAGTCTGATGTGGCAAGCTCAACGATCGTGCCCCCCTCAAACTGGAATCCAAGACGTACCGGTGAGCCGGTGGCTACATACATCCCGCCAAGGACGATCAGTGCAAGTGCAAGCACGATCAGCGGTGGGATGACCAGTTGCTCTGGTTTGTGCGTTCTTATGTATGTGTCGAACCTTGATACAAGATTTTTTATGTTACCCATTTATTGTTTCTCCTTAAATCGCATCGGCGATCAGTTGCGCCACACTGATCACGCTCACGCTCCGATCAAGCGTATCTGTCGCCATAATCCCTTCGATGCCCGCAGAGAAGATGCGTGTGGCTGCATTGCGAGCAAGAACCGGGTGAATACACGCGGCAAATACCCTGTCTGCGCCGTTTTCCCGGAGTAAATCAGACGTTTTCACAATCGTACCCCCGGTCGAGATGATATCGTCCAGTATAACAACATCTTTTCCGGCAACATCGAGTTTCTTCGTCTTTATCGCCACATCATCCCCACTAAGGCGGGTTTTTTCTATGTAATCGAAGTCAGCGCCAAGATACTCAGCCACGGATCGTACGAGCTCGATGGCGCCCTTATCCGGTGCGATGATAACCGGGTTGTCTGATCCGTCTGTCTCCGTTTTCATCGATGCGAGATGTGCCCCGATCACAGGTGCGGCATCAAGATCGGCGGCGTCTGCATCAAAATGCTGAAGCACACCCCTGTTGTGAACATTGATGGTAAACACCCGGTCAGCCGTGATTGCACGTGCAAGCGCCCGTGCACTCACCGACTCCCCCTGCTTGAACCGGCGATCCTGCCGCGCGTAACCGAAATAAGGAATGACCACATCGATCCTGCCTGCCGCGTCACATGCATCGATCAGTTGCAGGAGTGTGATATAATCGGAATCGGCAGGCGTTGACTGGATGATTACAACGTGATCATCGATATCAGGTACACGAAGATACTGCTCCCCATCGGGAAAGCGAAAAAATTCAGTGCCTGCCAGGCGGCATTGCATTGCGTGGGCGACATTGCCTGCAAGCACCTGGGAAGAGGGTCCGGGTATGATGTACATCGACGTTTCCATTCTAAGTTCTCAATAAGTAGCGTTGGTTTGATGGCATTAATACCTTTTGATTGGGAGGGGCTTTGGGACGAAAGTTTGGGACCGGTTTTTACTTAGGCACAGTATTCATTCTCAGAACCGCTGGTAAAGTAACACTCTTCGCAGAGTTGGCATCGAGAGGAATACGGATTCCTGACAACAATAATCACGCCGAAAACCTCAGGGGACTCGTCGGACAGAGAATAAAGAAGAGTCGCCAGTCGTGTATATTCTGGCTTGCTGCTCCTGATGTCGTTTAAGGTCAAAATCCACACGAAAACTGTTTGTGCGGTAAGCTGGCTATCATAACATAATGTAGCCCTGCAAGATCCGGTAAATCGGGGCTTGAGATGAAAACACGACACGAAACAAAGTCGGACGACGGTGGTGTGGTATGAAACGAGCAGTGATCATTGCAAAGGGTGAGGTTCAGCGGGTTGGATACCGTGACACTGTGGAGAAGATCGCCCGTAAGCTGAAGTTGACCGGTTCTGTCGAAAATCTGAAACCTTATGATGTCGGAATCGTTGCAGAGGGAGAACAAGGCGCCCTCGATGAGTTTATAACTTAGATCAGGATAGTGGATCATCCGATATCCTCGATATCTGTTGAAGAGCTTGATGCCCGGTTCGGTAGTGTACCAATCCAAGATAGTTAAGGAAATAAAAGAGTCTGTGTCATAATATCCGCCAGAAGGGGGATTATACGTACATGCTCACTGTCATGCGGAGTTTTAAAAGAGGTCTAACGGTACAAACAACCTGTAATCTGTGTCCATCTGTAAAATCTGTGGCTGATAAAAACTTTTAGCCACAGATTAACGCAGATTACATTGTATCAGTATGAGCATTAAGTTTATATGTTGGTACGTGAAAGTGGATAACATGGACTTGAAAACGATCCGATCCGACCCCCTGATCCTTGAGTGGCTATCAGGTATCGATGCGAGTAAGAGCACGTTCGACAATTACGCGCACGCGATGCGGCGATATACCGATTTTACAGGAATGACACCGCTGCAACTTCTGGAAGAGGCGGAATCCGAGATTACGAACGGGGTTCTGATGCGACAAAGAAAGATTAAGGGCTATTTAATTGGTTTCCGGTCGATGGTGAAAGATAAAGGTCTTGCGCCAAAGACCATTTCCAACCTTATGACTGGCGCAAACTCTTTTTATAGATTTAATGATATCGATTTACCCAATTTAAACAACCGTAAACAGTTTAGTCCGAAGCCGCTTAAGAAAAATATGCTATGGATTGAAAAATCCGATATTCAGGCGATACTTGAACATGCAGGCGTTAGAGATCGGGCTATTATCCTGATTATGGTCAGTTCGGGATTATCACAGGTGGATGTACTTGATTTGCGAATAAGAGATGTTAAGGGTGGGTACGATGAGAGTACGGGGATAACAACGCTATCGGTTAGGCGTACAAAGACCGATTACGACTTTACGACTTTCCTGACACCAGAAGCAGGGAGGGCGGTTCTTAGCTGGATAGAATTGCGTAATAAAAAACATGAAAAATCAAAGGTTCGCTCAGATGACGATTTTCTGTTTATAAAACAGGATGTACCAAATTCTTATCTCAAAACACATGATGATACTGTGCGCAGACTTGATAAACACGGTCTGATGGCTATTTTTAGGCGGTTGGCACATGCAACAGGGCGGGAAACCGATATAGATACTTGGTCACTTGTTCGGGCGCATAACCTCCGGAAATACTTTAATTCTACGATACTGAACAATGGGGGGGACATTTTTTTCGTGGATTATTTGATGGGTCACAAGATCGATCAGATGCACGAGGCATATTACAGGGCTGATCCGGTTAAATTACGGGAAAAGTACATGCGATATTTGCCGTTTTTGAGTATCGAGGATACAGAGGTCAAGATGGTCGAGTCGCCTGAATATCAGGAACTGAAACAAAATTATGATGCGATGTGCAACCGTGTAAAAGAACTCGAACGTAAAGATACGGTTACGGGTGAATTGCTTGATCTAATTGCTGACAATCCGGAGATATTGGATGCACTCAAGCGGATGGCATCCGAGAAGTAATGATCAGCGTGACAGGGCATAGTTTGTAACATTGTTTTGACAGTGCAGGATATGATTTCAAGCAATCGACAGGCAAAGCGGCGTAGTGTGTTTTGATCTTCTTTTTAATTTTTTAATTTTTTAACTTTTTATTTTGAGATAGATATATATATGCACGCGCCAACACAAAAGCCATGGAAAAACAAAAAATACAATCGATTTGGGGGCGCGTCGCGTCCAAAAGGGTGGACACACATATATCTTCAATATTCCGGTTGTTGCAGTGCGCACGCTCGGTCTGCGGGCAGGGAGTACACTCCGGGTACTCCTGTCCCCCGATGGAACCCTACACCTCACCAAAAATAGCGACGATGATGCGATACCGATCCGCGGGGGGGAGATGGATGCCAAGTGGAAAAAATGAGGGCATAGAGCTTCTGCGGAATATCCCCGCCTTCTGTGAATACGCCGAACGC
>DAOWIV010000173.1 GCA_030640725.1 Methanosarcinales archaeon
AAATTCGCGGGATCCTGCAAATCGTTCGCATAGCCCCATCATCTCACCCCTGCTGGCTGCCTCGACATCCTCCACGGAGGGTCGCACCACGGTATTTAACTGGACCCGGTCAGGACCAATCCTGGAGACCGCATCCAGAAGCGCCAAAATCTCATCTTCTTGGTCGTTCAGCCCCTTAACGATCATGATCTCGAGCCAGAACTTCCCTTCAAACACTTCTCGAAATATCCTGAGCCCTTCAATGATCTGTTCCACTTTGAGGCTCTCGTGCGGCTGATTCACAGCACGGAACACGGGCGTGGTTGCGGCATCAAGCGACGGCAGCACGAGATCGGCATTCATGAGATCATTTCGCACATCCTCCAAAAAGAGGAGTGAACCATTGGTTATCACTACAACCGGGACATCAGTCATCGTCTTAATCGCATCAATCATCTCACCGATCTTCGAATGCAGCGTCGGCTCCCCTGAGCCTGCGAATGTGATACAATCGATGTCCTCCGCGCTCTTGTCCAGAAACCCTTTCAGTTCAGCGAGAACCAGGTCCTTTGGTACGTACTCCTTTCTCTGCACGGTTCTCTCTGTGGTTCGTCCGAGCTGGCAGTAGACGCAGTCGAACGTACAGGTCTTGTACGGCGTGATATCGATGCCAAGCGACCTCCCGAGTCTTCTGGAGGGCACAGGACCGAATATGTACGAGCTATCGCTGTTGCCACTGTTGCCACTATTGGTACTGGTGGTGCTGTTGCCGCTATCACTCAAATGCAAACACCCTGCCGACGCCGTTTCTCTGGTATGCATCCGGGAAGCTTGATGCGATCTCCCGGAGGTGCTGGGTGCAGTGGCACGGAGAGAGGAATTCCACACCTTTCAGCACCGGATAATCGCAAAATCCATGAAATCCACCCATGATCCCGTATATCTCTCCAAATTCTGACGCTCTGCCCATGATTGCCTCGATCCCGGGATGTGCGCATCCTGTGACGACAACGATCCCGTTTTTCGTATCCAGCACCAGAGACTGCTCCTTTATACCACTACCCAGTTCTCCTGTGGTATGCACCCGATCGTAGATCTCTGCCGGACCGTGTACCTCGATCACCGGATTTCTGATCTTACTCTTAAACGATTCCGAAAACGACGCCAGCAGATAGATTTCGGCATCGCGGTTCAGATCGAGCAGATCAGGGATGCCGCCTGCATGGTCCCAGTGTTCGTGCGACAGGACGACTTTTCCGGGGGCTTCCGGATCGATCCCCAGTCGCTCCATGTTGTGTAGTAAAATCGATCCGTCTCCACCGGTGTCAAAGAGTATTCGCTCGCTGGACACCTCTATCAGGCAGGAGAACCCCCATTCGCTCTTAAGTCCGGTAGCAGACGCATCCGGATATACTTCATTATCATAGACTGTCGTGATCTTCATTCGCACGCCTCCATATCTCTTTTATCGCACCAGAGACCGCTCCGTCCGCGGATTTGACAATAGGAACGTCGGCAACCATTACCCCAGCCACATCGTATCCACATGCCTCTTCGTATGATCCGCACCCGGCGCACTTTGATCTGCCAATCTCTGCAACCTTCGACCCAGGTGAACTCGTGTTTTTCCCGGACTTCGGGCTTTAGCAGCAGGTGCAGGTCAGGAGCGTCCACATCGCGGTCTGCAATGACCTTGTTTTTTGCAAGCGATGCGAACGAGGCTGCAAGTGTCGCCCTTTCTGTGCCGCCTTTCCCGTTGATTATTACGATCGGTTTCATGATGGTTACTTATCGTTTCAGTGCCTGCGGGGTCTTATAGTTATGTGGGAATGGGCGGGGCTACAAAACCACGCCATTCACAATCTCCAAATACGCTAAATTATATTCTAAAATGCCAGAGGTATCTTGCCGTTTATATGTTTGATAGCACATACTCCTGCTCCGATGGTCTTAGACGCCCGCCCGGACTCACATCACCTTGCCAGACCCCAGAGCTCTCTGCTATATTCCAAGATAGGAGGCTCGGACTAACGGTGGTGTGAATGCAGCGTTTCCGTCACACGAAAAACGTCGGCTTCCACGATTATCGAAATTTCGGGGCTTATAACCTTGACCTTTTCGATTGCGGCCTATTATCCCGTCCCCCCAGCTTCACAACAGCCTGTTACCAGACCGGGTGCGGGGTTCAGTTCTGAGGTGGTGGCTATCCTTTCCTCGAGGCTTGGATTTTCACCAGCTGGCGAGTATGAATTTATCTCGGCACTCTTGCGCCCTTGCGTCACCCTCGTCTTTGCGTTCACCTGATCTAACGCAAGGTCGCAGAGACGCAGAGACGCAAAGTTGAGATGGATACGCCTGCGTTTTTCCACGTACGCGAGAGGGCTACCGTTAGCGACCACAGAAATAAAGTATGGTCGGTATATTGATTTTTGGGGACTTCCTAAAGTTGGATCCTGCTCAGATCCACAATATATCAGAGATTTCAGCGCACCAGAACGTCAACCCGGTTAATCGTGGATATCACTCCTTAAGAATCTCTTTTAGGTAGCTTAAGTAGTTTTCAGCCATAATTTCCCTTGAAAAATGCTCCTTGACGCGTCTTCTGCACTCATAAGGATCGATATCAGAGACTTTATCTGTAACTATGATCTCGCGCATCTCACCAAGGCTATCGCAGAGAAAGCCGGTCACACCATCCTGTATCTGGTCTGTCAAACCCCCGCTCCGGAGCGCGATGACAGGCGTTCCGCAGCACATTGCCTCTGATGCGTGCAGACCGAATATCTCCATGAACGGGAACATTGGAATTGAGATCACTGCCTTTGCGTTCTGGTAAAACCTTATCTTATCCTCAAAAGACACGGTGCCATAATACCGCACCTGAGAGCCATCGCACCTGGATTTCACCTCCGCAACATAATCCGGACTGATAACGAAGCGATCTTCGCCACAGATGTCTCCACAGGCGTTCGAATCCTCCATCAGTTGGATAAACTCGAAGATACCTTTCTCGCTGCATATCCGGTTGACAGATAGATAACGCTCTCCCTTCTCGGCTTTGAACGGATAAAGCTCGGTATTTATGCCGTGTGGAATGCACCTGCAAGGTATCCTCATTCGGTTTGAGATATTCATCGCCTGTGCACGTGAAGCCGCGATGAAATACGGATCGTCACGTATATGCGGGACCCGCCCCCAGTCACATGTCCCGTGGAATACGTGGCAGACCTTCGCATCCGGATGTGACATCCTATAATCATAGGTCACTCCGGATACGGTATTATCGATGATAACATCATAATCCTTGAAATGTTTTTCAGCGATGCTGTGTGCCCGCTCCTCTTTTGCAATCCAATCATGGTGTACATCAGATGATTCTTCAACAGTCTCTATGATCCTGAGTTTCGGAATTTGCGGGAGTTTTGAGCCTTTACAACACGCAACAGCGACCTCCTCAACCTCATCGAATCCGGAGAGCGCCACTGCCAGATCGCCTACAACAAGTTCGGTACCGCCGTATTTTCTAAAGTCTATCGCCTTTTCCGCAGACGAAACAATAAATATCTTCATTTGTGTCCACCGATATCAAATACAACTCTTTTCAACTCTCTTTTGTCAAGCAGGTCTTCTTTACCCACCGTAAATCTTGTCATGATCCTTGTATACTTTCCTTTGATGATCTCTTTTGTTACGTCAATCCTTACGTCGTTGATGGTTGCAGACGGGTTATCCACAATTGCAGGAACAACAAAGCCAAAGTCCACGTCGATAGGGGCGCCCCCGTTTCTTATGATCGCGGTTACCTCATCATCAGACCTGCTGAACTCAAACGAGAGTAAGCTCTCCCCGATCGCGAGTTTTTCAGCGGATATCCTCCAGTCAGCGGTGATGTACGGGCAGATTGTGACGCTTTCAGGGGCGCGGGGTTCCACTCCGAGCAGTCCGCGAACGATTGCATACAGATAGATCGTTGCAGACCACGCCTGAATGAAACAGCCGGCAGGATCCGCAACCGCTGACGGTTCAGGCGGTACGTCTCCTGACATGACCTCCTTGAAGTATAGTCTGGAGAACTGCTGCATCTCGGTCATCTGGTAGGTCTTGAGGAATCCTTCATTGAAATTCCCCTGCGCAAACTCGGAATACGCAACCCAGCCCGTAACAAATGGCCAGACGCCGCCTTTCTGGTAGCTGTTCCCATCATACTCAGGATCGCTCCTTGCACGGGTCCTGACGCCCCATGATGTCGTGAACTCGTCGCTTTCCATCCATGCAAGGATTTTGTCCCCTTTTTCAGGATCGATGAGATCGAAGAAGACCGGAATGACTGCATTTACAGTCATATCCTTCTTCAGGGTGCCGTCAGGCTGTATCGTGTCATACAGGAACCCCTGCGCTTCGTCCCAGTATCGTTCGGTGATCAATGATTTGAGCTCACGGTACCGTTTCATATACGTCTCTGCAAGTTCATCATCGCCAAACTCCCTTACGATCTCTGCCCCGCACCTGAATGCATGGCTGAATATCGCCTGGACATCGACCCCGGACTTTCCACGGAAGTACGAGTCCATCCACTGCACATCCTGGAGAAAACCCTCAGGACCGTGCTCGATCAAGCCATCTCCATCACGGTCCGCTTTCAGGCACCAGTCAAGTGCCCTGAGCATATTATCATACAGGTGTCGCACAAAAATTTTATCGCCGGACCACTTATAATAATCATACAGCGCAATCACAAAGAGCGGGGTTGCATCGACGCTGTAGTAGTAGATCGTCCCGTCCATCCTGGTTTCGTGTGGAATCTCCCCCCTGTAGAACGGGACCCTGACCGCATCATCGCCATCCTCCTTTGCCTGGAACCGTGCAAGCAGCTCAAGTGCGCACTGGGAGCTGAGAAAGTCTCCGATGCAATTGCTGCCAAATACCGTCCATGCGATGTCCCTTCCGAAGTATGTCGGGAAATGCGGCAGTCCAGCCATGAATCCAAGACCGTAACCATGTTGATAGTGTTTCAACAGTAGTATTCCAATCTTAGAACGAATAAAAGCATCATCAATCTCTTTAATCCCTGATTCAAGGTTCAACACTCTCTGGATATAATCGGTATATGATTTTTTTGTCTCCATAA
The DNA here is from genome assembly GCA_030640725.1 of Methanosarcinales archaeon. GTDB lineage: Archaea > Halobacteriota > Methanosarcinia > Methanosarcinales > Methanogasteraceae > Methanogaster_D. The sequence goes on from DAOWIV010000173.1 coordinate 5,108, forward strand.
GTAATTCTTTTGCCGAATCGATCAACTCTTCGGATTCATCGATTAACAGATGGTACGTTGCATCACCACCATTGAGCGCGAACCTGATCTCGATGGTATCTCGCGCATCGATCTTTATCTCATAAGCCAGGAGTGTGCCGCCCATGCAGTGTTCTGACGGACCCGGAAACCTGTTCTCCAGTTTACATGCATCAAGATTGGCAACATCGAAGCAGACATACTTCGGTTCAAGATTTGAGCGGAAGAGCATCATCCAGTTCGGACGTTTGTGGTGCCGCACAAAAACCATCTTCCTGCGCGGATCATACGTCACAAGATATTTCCTCTCTTTCCATGCATCACCGGTCTGTTTCAGTGCCCATTCAAGATTTGTGACCGGATTTGCGATGAAATTGAATGTCGTCCTCGTATCTTTCGTGTTTTTGATCCTGAATCTCCAGCAAACCCCTTTTTTGAGTTTTGGGACGAAAACAGACTGGTTGATAGAGAATTCTCCAATCTCAAACGTTCGTTCAACATCACCACTAAAGACGAACTCCTTGCAGAAATCAGGTAGCCAGTTGATCTCAGTCTTACCATCCTCAATCAAGCCAAAGTTTACGCCATCTGCAACTTTTAGCGGCAGATTCCAGATGCCGTTCCATCTACCCTCGAATCTTCCGTTTTTATGTCCGATAACATAGACTCTCAAGCCTGCAGAAAGAAAATTCGATTCAAGTTCCTCAGTTTCATGCCATTCCATCATTTTCATAACGAAGATGCGAGTGATCCAATGTTCCCGGGTATAAGCGAACAGGTGATACATCTGTGTTGCCTCTTATAAACATGGTGCTGCAAACGTGATGCTTTGCGGGACGGTCACGCCACCCTGGTGTTGCAGAAGGTTATCGGAACTCCGGAATCACGCAAGATGTGGCTAAAAACCGGTGTAATCAGTGTTAATCTGTGTCTAAAAACTATTATTAGATACAGATTTACGCAGATGAACACAGATCAAGGTTTTTTGCATAACCCGGGATTTGTCTAAAGACTCCATACGACACCTGATCATGCCCATAAAAATCGCAGTTTATGCCGGTGCTGAGTATAAATCAGTACTGACTGCGCAGAAGCCCGGCGTAGATTGGCGAGCAACAATACAGAGAACGGGCGGAATCAGGGTAATCCGAGAATAATAAAAAGTCTCGTATTTTTCAACTCGGGTTGGAATAGATCAAAGAGTCTCTGAATTGTGCCGGGAAACAGTTACTACACACCGCGATGTGGATGGCGAATCGGACAGATCAATCAAACGCGATCCGGACAGTTTTGATCGAATTCACCGCGTCAGAGAGTGCCCTCTTCTGATCTTCGAGTTCGTTACCACGCATCTCCAATTCCACTCTTAAATTTTCGATCTCCTGCTCGATCCGTGCGATCCGTCCGTTGTTTGTGGCAAGTTCCAGCTCAAGCGTGGTTTTTGTTTCCGATATGGTCAGACTGGAAATCCGATCCTCAATCTCTATGATCCGGGAGCTGATACTCTGGTATGCGTCTTTCTTTAATGCGAAGGAATCAATTATTTGCTTTGTTTGACTGATAGCTTTGTCACGCTTCCTATCCTTGAGTCCAAGGACGTCATCCCCAAGTAATTTGCACACACCAATCATAAAATCGGTGACGTCTGCTGCATCCATATCGATTGGACTTTTGAGGGACATATCAAGTGATTCTTTTTGTTTTGCAGAAAGTGTGTGTCTTCCACTTGCATCCTGCTTTTCCATCCGTTTGAATGCTTTGTTAAGCGGCATGAACAGCTCCGTGACGCCGGTTTCGATAGCGTCCCGCTCCTCACAAGCCCGTTTTAATCCGACCTCAAGTTCGACAAAAGAACTCCACTCGGTGCTGTCTGAAAGTTGTTCCAACCGGGCAGCACAGTTGTCGCTTTTATGCCGGAAACCCTCCAGTTCCGATCCGGTATTCCCGATTCTCAAATTGTGCTCGACGATAGTATCCTGCAGATCTATTATATTTTGTATAACTCCTGAAATCCCGCTAAAAGTTCCTATCAGGTCTTCTTTTTCATCGATCAGAAGTTTAAGTTTGGTAAGTAACTTTTTCACATCCCTGACGTCGGAAATCACCACTCCAACCTCCTTTGGAAACAGATATCTGGCAGAGTGGTGACTTTTCACTGATTTTTCGAGCATATTTTCGAGATTGATGTGGGCGGTCACGTAAAATTCCCTGATCGCCGAATAATCCATCGGGGGGATGTTGATCTTATCGATCAGCATGTTGATCTGCTTGATTATGTTATCGCGAGCTGCAAGCCCCACTTTCAGCACGCGGGGCTGCATCTCCGGAGGCTCCGCAGTCTCAAACACCCCGATATCGCGCACCAGTTGCTCTTTCGTCGCTTCAATCTCTGCAAATATCCGGGCAGCGGATTTGAAGAATTCGTCGAGATCCGCTTTCAATTCATCCGCAACCCAGTTTTCAACTTCGTGAAAAGCGATCGCGGGAGTTTCTTGCCGGGTTTCTTTTCCAATGATCTTATTTAGCCATTTCAATTCCATCAACGGTCCGGTGTGGTGTTTATGGTGTATCGGTGTATCGCATCCGACGTTATTATATTATGCAGTCTTGATCTTGATATACCCTTCCGATCAGGGAAGCCTTTTACTGCTGCAACCCTCTCTATAATTTCATGGCAAACCCTTTTGGCATAAAACTCAGTGAGATAGTGCAGATTGTGATCATTGTCATCGTGGTCACGCTGGTCTACAGAGTTTTGCTGTTCATGTTTGGGATGGCGCAGGTAATGTTATTTGCGATAGTAATATATATTATTTACAAAATCGCCAGGGCAATTCTGTGACAACATCTTTACAACATCTTTATATGATCTTGTCGCCATGGTGGATTTATGGGATTATTTACACGCATGGAGCTTATGGTAAAATCCAAGGCAAATAAACTACTCGATCGCCATGAAGACCCGCGGGAGATACTCGATTACTCATATCAAAAACAACTGGAGCTTCTCCAGCAGGTAAAGCGCAGCGTAGCCACGGTTGTCACAGCCAAGAAGCGGCTCGAACTCCAGAAAGCAAAACTCGAGCAGAATACTCAAAAACTCGATAGGCAGGCAAAGGATGCCATCAATTCAGGCAGAGATGATCTCGCGCGCCTTGCACTTGAACGGAAGAAATCCAATACGATTGAGATTGAAAGTCTCATTATGCAGATCAATGACCAGGATCTGGAACAACAAAAGCTCATCGAAACAGAAAGGAAACTTTCAGCTAAGATAACAGCATTCAGAACGAAGAAAGAGACGATAAAGGCACAGTACACCGCTGCCGAAGCGCAGGTGAAGGTAAAAGAGGCGGTTACCGGGATATCTGAGGAGATGGCTGATGTCGGGTTTGCTATCCAGCGGGCAGAGGATAAGACCGAGACTATGCGTGCAAAATCGGCTGCGCTTGACGAGATGGTCGAACTCGGCGCTCTCGATGAGATTGGCGGGGAAGATGACATTGAACGGGAACTACGCAAGATGCAGACCACCGCTGGCGTGGACGATGATCTTGCGAGATTGAAGGCGGAGATGGAAAAATGATCATAAGAATCATGACAGAGGGTCAGTACAGGGTGAGCGATGATTTGCTGGACGAATTGAACAAGCTCGATAACGAAATTGTGCGGTTGATCGAATCTGGCGACGAAACGAAGTTTAGAGACGTGCTTGGTGCGTTTACGTCGAAGATTCGGGAGAATGGGGCCCCCCTTGACCCGGATGTCATCGTGGAATCTGATCTGATCGTTCCACCGGATGATCTCACGCTTTCAGAAGCGGCACGGATATTCAGTGGCGAAGGGCTTATACCAGACTGATGGCGAACACCTCTGGAATGAACAGTGGGAATACCACTCGCAAACAGATATTAGGGGTGCTGGGAATAGCATTCATCTGTGGGGTGGTCGTTCAGCTCGTTCAGATAATAATCTGTGATACGACTGGTATTGACCGAATTTTAGGGGATTTAACGGCGGTTTTGCTGATTCTCGTGCCGATACACGTTGCTATTGTTGTATCCCACTACTATCACAAAGATTGGAGATATATGGTCATAACTGGCATGGTAACCATGGTTTTTGCCAAAGCCGCCCTGAATGTGTATGCTATCGGGTAGGGCGGGCGCGATTACTGGCGAGCGAGGTGGTTTGACCGGAGCCGGGGTTATTTTGTTACAACTCCTGCCAGAACGGCTCGCCGAGAAGAATCGCGACCGGAAGCCCTGACGTCTTTGCAAGCGTCCACGCACCCGAAACCACATCCTCCACCTCTACCGGCAGCGGCGAATACCACGGCACCCCGAGAGCGTCGAGTAGCCCCGGCGTCAGTTGTCCCATCGGCACCTGCGCGGAGATCCGCTCGCCAAGATCGCCGCGGTGGCTGATAATCATCAGCAGTGGTATCCGGTACAGCAGATCGAGCGATGTGAGCGCATTAATGCTGTTCCCGAGACCTGAGTTCTGCATAACCATCGCCGGGTTCTTTCCGCCGAGATATGCGCCAGCGCACACTCCGATACCCTCCTCTTCCCGTGTCACCGGGACATGTACGATCCCCTCGTCGCACTCAATCTCATCGAGCAGTTCTATCAGGTTGACGCATGGAACGCTCGCCACAAAATCGATTCCTGCATTTTTCAAAGCGTTAAAGAGTATAGATCGTACCATATCCACATCACCACACCTTTAGATCGATTCCCTCGATCCGCAGACGGCTGCCCTCCGAATGCACGATCACGCCTGAATGCACCTTGCCCATCATGCAATGCTCTGGCAGAAACCGCACCGTTGCCCCGACATCAGGAACATTGCCCTTCGTTACCAGTCCCTCAAAGGCAACGACCATGCAAATCCCGGTATCTATCCATTCCATATCCTTACCGATCCGGTGGAGCGGTCCTGTGATGTGCACCGTGATGATTCCATGATTCACCTCGATAATCTCTGCAAAATGTGTTATCGGGCACCCCCATGGGCGATAACGGATGATATCCCCAATTCCAACCTGAACGTTCCTGTCAAACGGATGTAGATCCTCCCGGCAGGACGTTTCACCCTCAAGCGGTGATAAAACGAAATCCGCGGCAAGATGATCGATGAGTCCAACGATCTCGTCTTCCCTAATCGTCCCTGCTTCTGCCACCCTCCCATCTTCTCCTCTCGCCAAACCTGATAAAATTTCGTTGATCGCACTGATACGCCCTTTGAATCGATTTTGAAGCAGAAAGGGGCATTCTGATGTTTCTACCTGCCCGGCAGCCAGTGCTGCTGCGAACTGTATACAATTTGTGTATCCACACTCGCCGCAATTCAGCCCCGGTAATAGCCGATATATTTGTTTCATCGTTGCAGGTTCCTTATTCCGAGTTTGCTTGCATCTGGAGGCACATAAACATGTTGGATGCCGGCGCCCGTTTACCGCAGAGAGAGGCACTTACAACTGCAACCGCTGCTCGATCCCTGGTGGGTGGGTATCTGCGGGCGGCGGTGTCTGGACGGCGGTTTTCTTAAGCGGCTGGTATCCATGCAAGGCAGACGAAGACCTAATTACCTCTGAAGTCGTTATGTCATGGGAAGAGGCAAAACCATGCTCACAAGCACATAT
>DAOWIV010000210.1 GCA_030640725.1 Methanosarcinales archaeon
ACATCTGTAAATTCCTTAAACGTCGTCATGACTTTTGAGAACCGGATCTGATAACCAGATATCCTGAAAGAAGCCCGATGATCGCAAAGATCGATGTGAATCCTGGCATCGCTTTTATTTTCTCCATGAATCCCTTCCCCTCCTCGTTCTCGTCTTCTCCTTCTTCGTCGTTCTCATTTCCATCTGTTGTCGGCTGGCTTTCGCCAGTCTCGCCCGGCACCTCATCCGATATGCCGTCCGATGTATCGTCCGCGGCATCTGGCGCATCGGCGGCTGCACCATCCACGATATCAGCGGTCGCATTATCTGGCGCCGCATCTACATCGGCTCCATACCTAATCAGGATTTCCGATGATCTCGCCCTTGCTGAATAGAACTTGGGATTTATATATTTCTCGAGTTCAAAGGTCGCCGCGGGTTTGTAGTCCCGCGCCAGATCGACCTGCCTTGCTGTCTGGTAATACACAACAGCGCGGGGCAGCGTGACCGTTTCATTAATTTTTATTGTATATGTATTCGCATATTCACTGGTGTGCTCGGTCGATGCCGGGTTTAGCACCATGCTCCAGTTGAGCGTGCCACCTATCAGTTTGGCGCCATCCGGTATCGAGTCAAAGACGTACACCATCGCAGCATGATCTCCTATGTTACACGCGCTCACTGTGACATTCACCACACCGTCCGTAACATTCACTACGCTGTCAGTAACATTAACCACTCCATCCGTATGTTCCTCGGTCTTCGTAATCGTGACGTAGGGACCCTGCACAGTGACCTCTGGCGTGTTGCTCGTGATATTGATCCGCCGCCCTTTGCACCACACTGACACGTTTGCAGCGGGTAGCGTGTGCACACCGGGTACAAGCGGCGTTATCGAGTATCGATACGTGTCCCGCGAATAATCCCAGTAGAGATCGCGATCCGGATCGACCACAAACTCGTCAGTGATCGAATCGGCGACCTCGACACGGTCTGCCACGCTGAGATTCGTTATCTTAAGCTCGATGAACGCCTGTTCCCTGACGTAGACCTCTTTGCTTGCGCTCTTGGTCACGGAGAATGTGTTGTTCAGCCACTCATCAAAGGATATAAGATTTATCGGCGGCGGCTCGATGATACATGCCTGAATTGTGATCGACTGGGTCTGCGGGTTGCTTCCGATGACGATCTTGCTGGCATGTACCCGTATCCGGTCAGTTTCGTTCTCGAGATATGTTTCTGTGCAATTGAGATCGAACGTGTATGAGCTTTCGTTTGCATTGTATGCATAATCGGCAACGGTCTCGTTGGTGCTGAAGATTTCGCGCCACACCACCGAATCGTTCTCATACACCGTGACAAGCGCCCAGACCGATTCCCCGAGCCTGATCTCGGATGCTCTGCCGACGCTGAAATCAGCCGCCTCAAATACATATCCCTCGATTGCGACACGCTCACCCCACACGAGCGTGGCATCCGTGCAAACGCTGTCTTCGGATGCAGCCATCTGAACGGGAACTGTGGCCATCAAAAATATTAAAAATATCAAAAACGATTTTTTCACAAAAAATCGAGTAAAAACTGCCCTTCGGGTGGGGCTTGCGGTATACTTTTTCGTAAATGGAAATGGTGTGTAGAGTGACTGGACGCTATCGTGCACATACCATAAGAAATGCCCTCCCAAGTTGGAAGTCAGTTTTTGATCAAACTTTTGTGAAAAGTTTGCGAGTAAGAAATGTCCTCCCGGGTGTGGACTGGCGGTATACTTTTTCGTAAATGGAAATGGTGCGTAGAGTGACTGGACGCTATAGTGGATATACCATAAAAAAATCAAAAGAGTGGCTCTGATAGATGTCATTTTCGACGTCTGCCGATCAATACCGCAGCAAGGCACGCAAGAACCGCAAACACGCCAGTGAACCCGGGTTCCGTCCGAACCGGAGTTTCTATAGTCTCCGCAGCCTCTGCCGCTGCCACTCCTGATCCGGATCCTGATGCATTTCCGGATTCAGCCGCAGCAGCCGCAGCAGCAGCCGCACCGATGGCTTCGGTCCCTTCCACCGTCAGTATCGGCATATCCGAGATGCTGATCCCTTCATACGTTGTGATATCGACGAACTCAACCACAGCAGGCGGCAGCATCACAGTCCGGTTCGGATCGATCGTGTAGTCAAACGTCTCCACCTCACCCGATTTTATCACACGTTTCAGGAAGAAGGTCTCGTTCCCTTCATCGATAATCATGCCGCGCGAGACCGGCTTGCTGACCAGCACAGACTCCATCGGGAGCTGATCCATGATTGTTATCGATGCAGCCCGGTCTCCGGTGTTCTTTACGCTTACCGTGACCTTTGTGGTATCGTTCCGGGTTACCAGAGCAGGATCAACCGTCTTTGTCACCTCGATATAGGGACCATGTACCTGAACCGGCTGCGGGTGCGAAACCATGCTGTAATTATACCCGTCTTCTGTCCAGTTAACGGTCGCAGAACCGAGTTTGTAGGTTCCGGGCTTCAAGAGGCTCACAGGATACGCGCACGTCATCACTCCGCCCGGTTCGAGCGAGAAATCCCAGCTCCATCGATCGGATTCCATATCAGGAACTTTTAACATGTCCGCAGGAAGCGCGCACTTCCATACATTGAAATCGGTGGTCGCTGGTTTGTGCCAGGTGTCCACAGGCGAATCCATGAGTGTTAACGATGGAATGGCGTAATCACCCCAGTTTATCACCGTGAAGAAGATGTAGGGCTCGTAGTCCGCGTAGATCACACAAGTTGTCTCGCCGGTGTACGCCTCGACTGCCTCTGATGCAACAACCGCATAATCCTCAGTCCCGATCGCTTTCTTGACCTCGATTACAGGGAGAACCTCGATATATGTCGAGTTATCTGTGTACTGGTACCGCCGCTCCTTAAAATCCTCATAAGTGAGATCGATCCTCAGCTCGTATTTTGTCCGATCCGGTAGCGAAGGCACCTTGAAATGCATGGTATGTGTGACTTCCGAAGTCCCCGAGCTTCCGTCCAGCTCATCAGTGGTGCTGACGCTGCGCACATCGATCGGAACCGTGGTACCGACCCATTCCCTATTATCGTCATCGACTTCTCCCTTGTAGATCTTTTGCAGCACACAATCCTGGGGATACTTTCCATTGATCATCTCAACCGGCTTTACAGAGACTGATGCATCCACATGGTACGCCGGCATCTTCTCCGTGTTCTTCACCTTGATCTCAGCCTTGAACACCGAATTTGACCGGACGATCGAACTACCGTCTTCTGACGGGAGCACTTCGGGGTTTCCGCTCTCATCCGAGCCCGAAGAATACAGTTCGACCGATGCTTCCATTTCAGGCGGCACAATCGTTGCGTACGCAACCTTTGCATATTCGTCCTTCGGATCGGTGCAGAAACAATCGTCCGGCGCAAAGTCAACATCGATTTCAGTGACCCCGATAAAGAACTCATTTCCATCATTCCAGATTACGCCATTCGTATCCCAGCCGTCTTCGCTCGTACAAAACGATTTGAGGCAATCCGGAGATTCCCTGAACGGATAACTCCCGATGAGCGTCAGATTCTTATAGATCTTGAGATTCACGAGCTTGGCACCCGGAGCCACGTTGCACTCCCGGTCCCCGCATGGGTCTTCCTTTGTTTCATCGATATCGACTACGACATCCAAAATATGAAAATCATTCACCTCGATTGTGTATGTGGTGTTCAGATGCTCGACATACACATCGATATAGTCGCCCCATTCCATGGTGGTCTCGCTGATGCTGTCCACTTTCCGGCACCCTGGCTTATCCTGATCGTGGCACTCTACCTTATCCGGATTATATGTGTGTGCGTCAGCTATTCCTATCAACAATATAACAATCAATATCAACCCGATTGAATCACTCACTCCGCTTATTCTCATACGTTTACCCCAATAATATACTCGGCACCCATGTTATATAATCATTGCTCGACCTTTCGGACACTGTAGCCCTGCCTTTTCAGATGGCGTCACAAAGAGCCTGTGTTACGGATTGATGGCTACACCCCGGGCTTATGCACCCCGGTTCCAACCAGCTCCATAATATCCGGCTCTATATCCGACTCTCTGCAAGACCATTTGCATGCCGGACCGCGAAGTTTGGTCAGGCACCATAGCACAAGCAAGGACACTTGGCACCGCATGGCACACCGCATCCTTGTCAACCCAACATTTATCTACTATCAGTCAAAAAATATGCATGTGGAATTCGAGAAATCCATCATAGGTTGTTTGACTTCATACAGCCGTCCATCCCCTCAAAACAGATCTTCTCGAATTCCTTTCTTATACTTTTTTTCTTTGAAAGGAGATTAACACATGACTATTCGGCTGGGATTCGTAGTATCTGAGTTTAATCGGGATTTGACCTACCAGATGGAACTGCTCGGGCAGGAACACGCCAGATTTCTCGGTGC
>DAOWIV010000177.1 GCA_030640725.1 Methanosarcinales archaeon
AGACGTGCCGGGTACAAGCTGCCCACGCCGGTCAGCATCATGGTTGATAACGGGCAGGAACTGGTTCAATGACCTTTGATTATGAAAAAAGTCTTGACCGGGCATACGATAATATGCCGGATTTTCTGACCACTGATGTGCGATTCTCCATACCCGAACCGGACGTGATCATAGAGGGGAAGACCACTGTTCTGAGGAATTTTCTCGAGATCGTTGATACGCTCAACCGTGACCCGAGCCATCTTTTAAAGTTCCTGCTGCGAGAAATGGGCACCGCCGGCAAGAGTGATGGAAGCCGTGTGATCTTCCAGGGAAAATTCACCACCGAGGACATCCGGTCCCAGATCGACGCTTATACCAGCGAGTTTGTGTTGTGCTCTGAGTGCGGGCGACCTGATACCACGCTGGTGCGCACCGACCGCGTCCTGACACTGAAATGCGCAGCATGTGGTGCGCACCGACCGATCAGGAAACGGAAGGTCCGCGAGGTCAAATCGAAGGATGCGATAGAGGAAGGCGGCGTGTACGATGTCAAGATCATCGGAGTCGGAAAGAAAGGTGACGGGTATTCTCGTGTGGATAAATACACGATTTACGTACCACACACCGTTAAAGGTGAAATTGTGAACATAAAGATCACCCACGTCTCTGGCACGCTTGCATTTGCCGAGATTCTCGAACGAAAATCGAAGGAATAGATGTGACGATGGAAACAAGCGAGGGCGACAGGTTCTTTGAGAACCGATGTGATGTCATGTTTATTGTTAACATACTCGCAGATAACGCCGGATACGCCAGATACATAAAATCAAAAGGGCTATCCGGCGTTCATGTCCTTGACATTGTTGATCTGTTCAAGAACGTCTTTGAGGGGCGTGAGGATGCTGTGATCATGAAGACGGTCGATCAGTTGATGCGAGAGGGATTACTAATCTCCGGGGGCGGTGGGACTGTGATAAATCCAAATCCGCCTGTTGCGGTGGATTTAAAAGGTGTCGAGATCGAGATCGAAGCAATCAGTCCTGAAGTGGAAGTGGTTGATGCGGAGAGTCTGAAGTCTGATGCTGAGACCTGAGATGCTTTAGGTCGCAATACTCATAGAGAAATTCTTATTACGCTGACCAGACAATTGGTGTCCTGATGGACATCGAAGGCTATGCAAAACGCGGGCTTCTGGGAAACGACCCTGACCTTGAAGAGAAACTCACCAACCGGATACTTGAGATCAAGAAGATCCCTCGAACGAGAGCAGAGGAGATTGCTCGCGTAACGGTCGTGGAGGCGCAAGCCACACTGCACCCCACAGGCGAGATCCTTGCCCCGATCAGGTCAGGGGTGACGATGGGCGAGTTTGGCGTCGGATCGAGGGGCGCAGGCGATTTTTACACGCATGAAAAGATCGCTGAGGTGATCGGGAAGACCGACGCCGTTGTTGATTCCTCGCATCTTGATGACTCAGGGGTGGTGCGTGTTTCAGGTGAGGGTCAGTACATCGTTGTAAACATCGATGGCATCCACTCCCGTTTGAGCGACTTTCCGTTCCTTGCAGGGTTTCATGTCGCCCGTGCCGCACTGCGTGACATCTATGTGATGGGGGCAAGCCCGGTTGCGCTCCTTTCAGACATCCACGTGGCAGACGACGGTGATGTCGGGAAGATATTCGACCACATAGCCGGGATCTCAGCAGTCGCCGAACTAACAGACGTGCCGCTTGTGACCGGGAGCACGCTTCGGATTGGCGGTGATATGGTGATCGGCGAGCGCATGACCGGCGGCGTCGGCGCTGTCGGGGTTGCCAGTGACCTGACCGCCCGCATAGCTGCGGAGCCGGGTGACGTAATCCTGATGACAGAGGGCGCCGGAGGCGGCACGATCTCGACTGCCGCGCTCTACTACGGGATGCATGAAATCGTGGACGAGACAATTAATATAAAATTTATAGACGCATGTGAGGCGCTGATCGATGCGGATCTTCTCGGAAGAATCCATGCCATGACCGATGTCACCAACGGCGGAATCCGCGGCGACGCAAAAGAGATATCGAGGACTGCTCGGGTGAAACTCAGGTTCTTTGAGGATACGCTGCACCCGCTTGTGAATGAAAGGGTTTTTTCGATGCTTGAAACGCTTGAGATCGATTATCTCGGAGTATCGCTCGATGCACTTCTTCTGATTGCGCCGCCTGATGCCGCACCAGATATCATGGACGCGATCAGGGCGCGGGGAGTTGCAGTCGATCTGGTTGGCGAGGTGGTGGAAGGGGCGGGGGCTGAACTGGTCTCTAACGGTGAGGTTCACGACTTTACGCCGCGCTTTAGGGAATCCGCGTACACCCCCATCAAGAAACTGGTTGGTGATGCGGCTCCGGAGGATTATGCAAGGATGCAGGCTGCAATCGACCGGGCTGCACTGGATGCTGTGAGGAAGAAGGAGCGGGCGGTTGCAAGGCTGCGAGGTTAGGTTGCGCGGATCGATCGAGGGGTTTGGAAGATAAATATGAGGTGGAGTGATTTTTGGGCTTTTTGGGGCTGTCGTGAAGGTTTACGCGAAATGCCCGGGTGGACCCCACATCTCCGGAACCGTGTCTGATGTTGCTTTCTTTCGGCATCTTTTGAGAACCACGAAAGTCCGTTAGAATCGGGGATTTCTATCGAGTATTCCTGTAATGTGTGATCATAGATCCAATCATCCTGTAGTGTACCAATCTGAGATAGTTAATGAAAATAAAAGAGTCTGTGTCATAATATCCTCCAAGCGGGGGGTGGTGTCAGTAGCTGGTGACAACGAACGCGGGCGTGTCTCCGGCAACGACTGTCCGGCTGATATAAAGGCGCGTCCACCATACTGTAATCAGCGGCATAACGATGACCAGATTGATCAGCGTGCCGACAAACTGCCAGATCATTGCCGAAACCGGGTTTATATAAAAGATCTGCCCGGCCACACCAAGAACCATGGACATTCCGATCATCAACAACCACATCAGGAAAACGTCCATTTTATGGTCTGAAAAGAAACTCCACCCACTTGTGATGCCTTCGATTGGACCAGCGTGGTTGATCACAATCGCATATTTGACCGGTGCCAGCCCGATCGATAGGACAACTATGTATAAAAGTAAAAAAATAAACCCGATGAACATAGTGACCGCCTGCACAAGGATACTGTCAGTGACCATAATCATGAATGTGCCAGGAAGCAGAAACACGATCCCGACAAGAAAGAGGAGCATAATCACGATACCGGCAAAAAACAGATTAAGCGCACTCTGCATGCCGTACCTGAGAATTTCCCCGGTCCTGGTGGTGCCAGTCATTGTCGCAGTCCTTGCCATGCCGATTGCACCCGCAGAAAAGAATGCCTGGATCAGCGCACACCCGATCACCAGGATGATGGATGCGGCGATGAAGATGCCGGTGAATGGCGCAATCATACGTAACAGCTCTGACATCTCTTCGCCTGGCGGTGTGTCTGAATACTGCGCCACCCGTGCGATCTCAGATACCTGCGACTGGATACCCCCGACCGTATCGGTGCCGATGACGGCTGCAAGCCCGATTAACAGGAACGCTAAAAACAGGATCTGGAGGAAGAAAATTAGCAGGAACGGTATGCACAAAACCGGGTTCTGCTTCCAGGTCTCTGCGCCGTTTTTTAGCACATCACTTAGCCGTTCCATTCCACGACCTCGATCACCCGCAGCGGCACACCCTTAAGTGCGCGCCCGATCATTGATTTTGCAATCCGCGATGCATGTTCCTCGGTCTCAGCATCAAAGACCTTCATGGACAGCACCATTCCGACGAGTGCGGTACCCGCAACCAGCATCACTGCCGCCATCTCCTCATTGCAACGCGAGCATGTAAAAGTCCCGATCTCGATCTCCACAAACGACAACTTCGGGTGGAATCGCTTGCCTGCCTCCGAGATCGCAACGCCGATAGCGTCGTCCACGCTTTTGATATCGCGCACCAGCCATGCCGCTTCCATTGTTACATTGTAATCCATAAGTCACCTCAAGCAAAAGACGCCCAACCGCACACCTGCATCGATGAACGCATGTCCGTAGCTGAAAGCAACCAGCGCGTTGACATAATCGCCATCCGATTCAAGGAAATGGACACCATCTTTATAGTATGATTCTGCCATCACCAAATAATCTTTCGCAACAGCGTAAAGGTGTGATGAACGGTCTGGCACGATGTCGTGATCAGAGAGTGCAGCATTCAGCAGCTTTCGGTACCGATATGCCTTTTCTGTGAGATGGTCCGGTTCTGGCGATTGGTTCATTGGTTCATTAAACTCGCTTATTGCATTAAAATCTATTACGTGCTTTAGGGAATTGCCGCCACGCAAGTACTTGATCCCTGCCCATCCCAACCACAATCTTAATAACCTGAAACCCGCATCAAAACACATCATTGTACATCGGCATACGTCGCCACACATCCCTAACGGGCCGATAGATCAGGGGTAGATTGCTTCCTTGGCATGGAAGAGGCCTCGGGTTCGATTCCCGATCGGTCCATCGTCCGGCACACCCAATCATCCGCGCGGGGGTTGCCCAGACAGGTCAAAGGCGATGGGTTTAGGGCCCATTCTCGCAGGAGTTCGTGGGTTCGAATCCCACCCCCCGCATCGAAAGATTGTTATAAACAACAGAGGAAGTCAGGATACCATGAACTCGAGGGATGCTACATATTTGATCATCGCCGCCGCGGTGCTGGCGGTTGCGTATGCCGGATGCATTACAAACTCGCCTGATTTGTCAAGTCCATCACATCCACCCAATCTGCCGCCTGCACAACTGCAACAGAACGCTTCAGAGCTCGCTCCGGCAGAGATTCTTGGTATGGCACGGATGGTGGTCTCCACCGGACATGATGCGATGCAGCGGTCAAAACAACGGCATATAGGAAATATCGAGAACATCGAAGATGTTGCGATCATCCATTATAGTGGAGATGGCAGGATGCTGACGCTCTGGACGACTTCATACCAGAGCGAGGCGCTTGCGAGCAGCGAGACTGAGAAGATGGTCAATGGCATTTACAGATTCGGCGGCGATTGGGCGTCCACGCTCGAAGAGATCACGGTTGGCGGGAAGACTGTGTATCGGATCGAGCCTGACGGCGTGCCGCAGTATTTCTGGTCTGACGGGCGATGGATGTTCTATTTCATAGCGCATAATGTCACGTCCGACGAGATTCCTCTGATCATCGAATCGATTCCGTGATGGCGGATTTGCAGAAGCCATATCCGACAAACCGCTGTTTCTCATCCAGGTTGGTAAGAATGAACCGGTCTGACTCGATGTATGCGACATTCTTTGAACCCAAAAGCGTTACAACGCAACTGCTACCCGCAGCGGCATGATCCACGTCCTCGCCATCTACCACGATTTTTTCAACGCGCAGCGGCGCGGTCTGAAGCCCCACGAAAAGGTGGAGCATATCCCCAACCGAAATACGTTTTGCAAACTTTGAAAGCGTGCAGTTTAGCGTAAAATCAGTGGTTACAGCCTCAATGTTTGAAATTACGCATCCACGCTCCACATCCTTTGGCTGGACGTTCTTCAGAGCCAGTCCGACTCTTGCGCCAGCGGGCGCGCGCTTTGCATCGACATCATGCATCTGGATCGACCGTATCTCGACCTGCCTACCTGCTGGCAGCACGCCCATCTTGTCCTTTGCATGAATCGTGCCCTGCATGACCATGCCCAGGACCACGCAGCCGATGCCGGTCACGTTAAAGACGTGGTCGATCACAACACGCGGCGAAAGCTCGTTTAATTCTGCATTCTCCCGCTCTACCTGCTCCCCCATCGAAAAGATTCTCTCTTTCAGCTCTTCCATACCGTCGAATGTGCTGGTAGATACCGGGACGTATTCCCAGCCCTCAAGAACGGTGCCGGCTGCAATCTTCCGGAGACTCCCCTCCATCTCCTCAAGCGCATAGTGGTGCGAGGTATCTGACATGGTCAGCACCACCATCCCGTGTCTGTAGCCCAGCATATCCAGCGCAACGATGCACTCTCCGGTATGGATGTCGGGTCCTGTCGGGGGGATGCAGAGAAGTGCGATATCAGAGAGGTTCAGGGCGGTTATCAGCGGTTTTATCGACTTTGGATACCCGGTAGCGTCGATTGATACGAGCGTTCTGCCGCTTTTGGAAAAATCGTAGATGGCAATGTCTGTTACGTTTCCTTTCTTGCCAAGTTTCGATGCAAGGGCAGTCCTGCCACTCTGCTGACCTCCGATGATTGCTATCTTTGTCATATTCGCTCCAACAAGTTTATCGATGATGATATTTCCTGGCAACCATATAACTGTATAACCGTATAGCGGTACAATTGTATAGCCAAATTCGCGGCATGCTGGTGACTATCACAAACTTTTCATACATCGTTCGCACACCCCAAAAAAATCGAGAGACATCCGGTTTAATCCGCCGATTGCCAGCGCAGACAATTTTAAATAGTTATGCGACCATATTTAATCATGCAGGTCCCCTACGAGCTCCTTGGCAAATTATTTGTCTATTTTGCAGCACTCGTTTTTCTGGTGACTGCGCTGGCTCTGGCGATCGGCACTTATAGTTTCAGGAAACACAAGATTTTATTTCCGAATTTCGTCCTGTTCATGTTATATCTATTCTACTCGCCCGCAAAATGGATTTGTAGAATTTTTTACGTGAAAGAAGAGCTTGTCGATGAAATTCTCATTGAACTCAGGAATGCGCTCATGCTTGATCGATTCAAGCACACCCTGAAACGGCGTGCAGTCATCCTGCCGCAATGCATGAGGCATCCTGAGTGCAGGGCACGTTGTGACCCGATAATCGGATACGAGTGTAACCGGTGCGGTTTATGCGATATCGCACGTATCGCCGAAGCGGCAGACAGATATGGTTTCAAGGTGTTCGTTGTTCCGGGTGATAGCTTTGTCAGGAAGATCATACAATCGTACAAACCCGGGGCATGCCTTGGTGTTGCGTGCCACAGCGAACTCACTGAATCGATGCAGGCATTCTCAAAGATCGTGCCGGTTCAGGGCGTCTGCCTGCTGAGGGACGGATGCTACGACACGAGAGTAGATGTGGACGAGGTGATTAAGAAGATGGAGATGTGCGACCATGTATGACCTGATCGGGGTCGCGCTGTTTGTTATTGTGGTCGTATCAGTCGTTCTGACTCTCTTAGCCCTGCTCATCAGCCGCATCAGCCTTAACCGGCATGTCTGGCTCGCCAGGTTCTTTGCAGACGTCCTTGATTTCTTCTATCTTCCGCTTAAATCCATATTTCTCAGATACAGCGATGCCAAAACACTGGATACATGGATGGTGTCGCTCAAGAATATGGCGAACCAGTCAACGTTCGCAAAGACAGAGCACCGGCTGCTGCTTGCCCCGCACTGCATGAGGTCGCTCGACTGCCCGGCATCATCGACGCGCTTTGGGATCGAGTGTGTATCATGCGGCAAATGCGTCTTTTCAAGGATGTTAAAAGACGCCGAACGGTTTGGTTATACGCTGCATATCATCGCAGGCTCGTCGTACATCCGCCACATCGTCAAGAAAGAGGCCGCAGATGGTGCACTCCTGCTGGCATGTAATTATGAGTTGAACAAGGTCATGCGATCGCTGAAGCGAAAAAAGATCGTGACGTATGGGATTCCACTCTTAAATGACGGGTGTTATGCCACTGAAATCGATTACGATAATCTGATAAGCGTGATGGAGCGATTTAGCGAGCAGAACAGTCAGCGTGGGCAGACCAATGCCGATAGACCAGAAGTGTGAAAGGGGTGGGTGACCGGGAGTGCAGGTTTTTGTGTTGATCGATCAATCATGGGAGTCGCGTACAATCCTGTTCCGTGATGTCCACGGATCGATTCCAGTAATATTCGAATAGTGCATTTCCCCACCCGATCGCGGAAGCATCTTCGCTGACGAGATCCATACTGTAATCGTACGTGCCATCCGGTCTGAAAAACCCAAGCGACATAATCTTTTCAGTTACTGTAAACGCAACCTTCACATCATCCTCTATCACCCGCAAATTGAAGTTTGGCAAGACTGCAACATGCTGCAGCACATCCGTATACTGTTCACACAACAATTCCAGTACTGGGCGCGTCACCACGATACGCACCGCTGACCCCTGCTCGATGAGTGCTTTGAATATGTGGGGATAATCTGGATACAGGAATGGGGAAACCCCGTCTACGGACGTGCATTCCCCAAGCAGCTTTATAAAATGCCTGTGCGTTGCAAAGGGGTCTGCCGGCGTATCCTTTACGATGGTGGATATACTCAAAGATCCAATATTCCTGAAAAACAAATCAGGAATCACATAAGTTTCATGATTCTTCCAGAACTGTTCCTGCGTTTTGAACATACACAGTGTTTCAATGAAATCGATCAACTTGGATGAGATCACTTTTCCATACGGTGTCACACCATATTGGCGGTCCTCTTTGTATATCAGATCCTTCGACTTTAGCTCAGCAAGCACCGGCAGGATGGTGGAGGTCCGATAACCAAACTCATCTCTGAATTGATCCACAGTCATGTTTTCTTTGTTCAGACTGACAAGCAGCTTGATGCGAACGCCAGATGTCGTCAAGAACTTCAATTCTTCCTGGATCCCATTGTACGAATCGATTCCCGGAATCATGCAAGGAATTATTATGTGGTATGTCTATTAAACATTTTGGTATCGAGAGTTTTTTCTCTGGCAGAGAAAAAATTTACACCGAGCATACACCCATATATACCCAGACCCCGCCACTCGTGATAATCCATTCTCCGTCCACCAGCATATCCAGCATGGTCTTATTACGGTTATTTTCAGTACAGAAGTATAAAATGTACAGATACCCATATATCATACTGGCGAGCAAAACAAGGTAATATACACTAAATAAATTTAAAAACAATATCGTCCACAGAACAAGCAGGGACTGGACGATCAGCAGCAATCGCCTGGTCCCTGATACTCCGATGACGACCGGGACTGTATTCACACCGTTCATTGCATCACCGGTCACATCCCTGACATCGAACAGAACTGTGTTAATAAATGCTTTAATGAAGAAGAAAGGAAAAATGAACCAGAGTTGGGTGAACTTTCCGGTGAGGTACAGTGCAGGCAGGAATGCTGCGCAGGTAGCCCAGCTGAAACTGACAACAAGACTCTTTACAAGGAATATATCCTTCAATCTTGG
>DAOWIV010000242.1 GCA_030640725.1 Methanosarcinales archaeon
AAATGTAGCTATCTCAAACTCAAAATCTTTCCACAAATCCGGCAAACTCTCAGCAAGCGGCATTAATCTTTCTTTGTCTAACAGTACCCCATATCCGTGAATGAAGAAATGTCGAAACGCACGATATTCATCGAGTCTCTTTGAAAGTTCAAGTGAAATTATTTGATTATTAACTGATAAATCCAATAAATCTCTGTGCCAGGATTCTGAGACCGGGATGGATATTCCCTTGAATTTTAATACTCTCTTAAGTATGTTCTCTATTCCATTGTACGTGTTTTGGAGAAATGTCGAGATAGCAGCTAACTCAACGACAGTCTTTTCTTTTCGCTGCAATGCTTCGTTTAATGCTCGAAATGTATCTAAAACATATTCTTTTTCAGCCTGAACCTCTCGAAGCAATTCATCCATAGATCTTAACCCCTTTTTCTTCTATTATTTGATTAAATAATGATTTTCTAGATAAGTCTACAAGGTCCACAGGTTTAGATAAATTTCTCATTAACTCACCATAAAATTTAAAAAAGACGTTGGGTCGTATTCCTTCTACTGCCAGGTCAATATCGTTAGGCTCACTGCCCTCATCCAATGACGACCCAAAAAGATAAATGGAAGAAACTTTGTATTTTTTCGCATAATGGGTAATAATCTGTTTGTCCATTTCGCCTATCATGATCATCCACCGCATGATATTGTTAGCTATCATTAAATTATGTTTGAACCATATCACTTGCTTGAAGTATATGTCTAACCCACCCCACAAAAACCTTCCGACCACGCGGACCCGCCCCGACCTCCGCGTAACCTCACGCCCGCCTCCCGAAGTCATGATACCCCGCACTTAAGTACAAGGCTTGTGCAGTGTGATTCATCGTTCCACGCCTAAGCGATCCTTGCATCCCGATATGTATCGCTTCACAGGTCTTAGGGATAATTCCTGTGCCTGCTGAGTACGATTGTCTCCAACCGGAATCTTTTCGTGATACTTCGTATATATTATGAGGGGGATATCTTTTATTATGTCCGCAAATTAAATTGCCGCGACACTTGCCCGCACTTTAACAAAAATCCCTGCCAGTTGCCCACCAGTTATATCAGATCGCAGCCCCATAATCTTGATCGGACCAATCATGAAGATACATCTGACCACCGGAACCTGCGAGATACAGGACACAAGCGTTTTCCTAAGCACGATAGGCAGCATCGCATCAAGATATGACATCACCGTTCAGGCGATCGATGCAGACCTAATAGCCAACAGGGAGCACGTTATCGCCGCAGCAGAAAAGGCGATCCGGGCGATGGAGCGCTCCGAAAACATCTCTGGTGACATGGGCATGGAAATACTGCTGCACGCATCCGGAAACCGCCAGATCAAGAAAGCATTGTCGATGGGCGTTAGAAATGGCAGAAATAACGTAATTCTCGTCGCTGTTGGAGAGAACATCCCGGACGCTGTGGCAGACGAGCTTGAAAATCTTGTAGATTCGTCAGATGCGGTGGATGTGACCCTGTACGGACCCGGGAAACGAGATTCGATCGTCTCCTTCTTCGGCATCACTGAAAGCGAGATTGTGGCGGTGGGCGAGGTGAAGATCCCGGAACTCGTGCTTGAGCGGGTAGCGCTTGTTGATGTGCTGAAATAACCCGAAGCACACACAACCATTATCTCATCTATCACTTATCCACATCACTCGGCTTCCACAGCCGCGGCAACACCTAAAATCCTTGACTCATCAAAGAACCGCCCGATGATCTGCATTCCGATCGGCAGCCCGCGGGTGCTTCCGCACGGCACCGACACTGATGGCACGCCAGCAAGGTTGACCGGTACCGTATTCACGTCGGCAAGATACTGGGAGAGCGGATCGACCAGTTCTCCGATCCTAAACGCGGGTATCGGCATCGTCGGCGCAATCAGGACATCAACGCTTCCAAAAGCAGAATCAAAGTCCTGCTTGACGAGCGTGCGCACCTTGAGTGCTTTCAGATAATATTTGTCATGATAACCGGCGGATAGTGAGTATGTGCCAAGAATAATCCTTCGCTTCACCTCTTCCCCGAATCCAAGCGCGCGAATCTCTGACAATGTCGTGATCCAGTCCGTGTCATCGATGCGCAAGCCGTATCTCATTCCGTCGAATCTTGCCAGGTTCGATGAGGCTTCGCTCATCGCGATGATGTAGTAAGCTGCAAGCGCATACTCGGTGTGCGGCATATCGATCTCCGTGTATGTCGCACCAGCGTCCTCGAGGCGGTGAATTCCGCCCCAGACCGCCTTTTCCACTACAGGATCGACGCCTTCGCCGAAGTACTGTGCAGGGATGCCGATCTTAAGCCCCGCGACATCCTGGTTACCGTTGTTACCATTATTGCCACCAATATCGATCGTTGTGCTGGTGTCAACAGACGTAGAATCCCTCGGGTCGTGCCCTGCGATGATCGAATAGAGCAGGGCAACATCCCACACATTCGATGCGATCGGTCCGATCTGCTCAAGCGAGTTTGCGTACGAGATCAGACCGTACCGGGATACTGCGCCATACGTCGGCTTCAGTCCGACCACGCCGCAGAATGAGGCTGGACACCTGACAGAGCCGCCTGTATCAGAGCCAAGCGAAATCGCAACCTCTCCAGCCGCAACAGTCGCAGCACTGCCGCCTGATGAGCCGCCTGGAACGCAGTCCGGGTTGTGCGGGTTTCTTGTTGGTCCGAAGTAGCTGGACTCGGTGGACGTCCCCATCGCAAACTCATCCATGTTCGTCTTTCCGATGATGATTGCGCCCTCGTTATACAGGCGCTCGATCACGGTAGCGTCATAAGGAGGGATGTAGCCATCAAGAATATGTGATGCGCAGGTCGTCCGGATGCCATTTGTAGATATATTGTCCTTAATTGCGATCGGAACGCCGGAGAGCCTGCCGTCTGATTTTAAGTCCCCGGAATCGATCAAGCAGGCACGCGTGAGCGATTGATCTTCCGCCACGGTTATGAATGTGTTAAATTTACTCTTGCGGATCTGTTCGAGATGCTCGAAAGCGACATCCTCTGCAGAGGAATCCTCGACACGCCGCAGTACATCAGCAATACTCATCATGGTTCACATACTTATGCTCGTCTCAAGTTATATGTTATCACCGGTATCGCTGAAAGAAGATTCGGCAACACCGTGGTTAGCGTGACTACCCCCTCGTCCCCACAGGTTACGGCGACAGTGGCGGACTCAGAAGCCCGCACGTCTCAGGAAGCCCGAGCATCAAGTTCATGTTCTGGATCGCCTGTCCTGCTGCGCCTTTTACGAGATTGTCGATCGCAGATATTACGACCACGCGGTCTCCCCCGCACACAAGCCCGATGTCGCAGAAGTTTGAGCCACGCACGTCCGCGAGATTCGGGAGGTCATTCTCCACCTCCCGCACCCTGACAAACGGTTTATCCATGTAAAACTCTTTGTACATCTCCAGAATCACATCAGGTTCACACTCTTCACGCAGAATCAGGTGCGCAGTCGTCAGAATCCCGCGAATGACTGGCACGACATGCGGCGTGAAGTATACGTGGTTGCGATTCAATGAGCTGTCCAGCAGCCCCAGTTCCTGAACAATCTCTGGCAGATGTCTGTGTGTGGTGACATTGTAAGCACGGACGTTTTCTGCAAGATTCGGGTAGTGGGATGTCTCAGATGGTTCTACGCCAGCTCCGGAGATGCCTGATTTTGAATCAAAGATTGCATATTTAATCATTCCTGCTTTTGCAAGCGGTGCTGCCGAGAGTATCGCACCTGTGGGGTAGCATCCCGGATTTGCGACAAGACTTGCTCCGGAGGCTTCCGGGTGCAGCTCAGGAAGACCAACGACCACGTCTCCGTCTCTCGGGTCAGTGTGCGCACGCCCGTAAGTCTCCTCAAATACCTGCACCGGCAGCCGGTAATCAGCGCTCAGGTCAACCACACGCACGCCGCCTTTAAGGAGCGCTGGAACAATATCCATCGCCGCGCCGTGCGGAACTGCCGTGAAGACGAGATCGCACGCATCAGCAATCTCTGACGGTGATGGGTTCTCGAAATGCAGATCGATCAATCCGGAGAGGTGCCGGTGGACATCCGTAACCGGAGTTCCTGCAAGCCGTCGTGATGTCACGATCCGAATACGGGCTTCCGGGTGCTGCAGGAGCAGCCTCATCAGTTCGCAACCAGTGTATCCTGAGCCGCCTACGATTCCAATATCGAGCATGGTCATTCCTGTGGCTCTGACTGGTCAAAAAGATTGTTGAAGACCGGGTTAGGCGGTTAGGTGGAAAGGTTCTACGGAGCGATTGCGCCCGGAAGCCCCGGATCCTTCACCCCCACCTCCGCAAACGCCCTTGCACGCCGCAGACACGACTCGCACACCCCGCACGGCACATCTCCTGACCGGTAGCACGACCATGATAGCTCAAGCGGCGCACCATTCAGTGTGCCAAGACGCACGATATCTACCTTATTCATGTGGATAAGCGGCGCATTTATCTTTGGATGGCTGAGCGTGCCGTATTCGAGCACGCGATCGAACCGCTCGACAAACTCACGAGTATTGTCAGGAAACGTTCTCGCCTCCTCAAAATCAAGACCAACCGTGATAAAATCGTAATCATAGTTCTCTGCGTAGCCGGCTGCGATAGCCATAAAGATCAGGTTCCTTGCAGGCACCCATACGCCGCGGGCAGTCTCCACTGCTTTTTCACTGTCCAGTTCATGCTCTGCGATCTGCGGTAGTTCTGAAGTGCCTGCAAGCGCCCCCCCAAAACGCGCAATCCACGGCAGTTCGATCACTTCGTGCGCCACATCAAACTTGTCACATATCCTGGCTGCGCATTGGGTCTCCTTTGCTGCCGCCTGCTGACCGTAATCAAAGGTCAGGCAGAGAACCTCTCTGCACTGGTCATACGCATGCTTGAAAGCGACGGTTGAGTCGAGTCCGGCTGAGAGAAGGATTATTGAGTTCATAATAGATCACCATTGCTCATGGAGATGTTTCATGGGTGTGAGAATATAATTAGAATAATTTTTATTAATAATTTTATTGTCATTTCATTTTTAAATCATAACATATTAACTATAAATTTTTGTATCGTGAAAGCGGTATGTAGAGGTTATTCTTCGCACTTATCATCCCTAATGTGTCGGCAGCATACCTCCTGACAAGAGGGTCATCGTCTTTCAGCAGTGGTATCAGATGTTCCACATATTTCGCGTCTCCGATCGTGCCAAGTGCTCTCGCAGCATTACTCCTGACATTAGAGTTCTCGTCTTTCAGCAGTGGTATCAGATGTTCCACATCTTTCGCGTCCCCGATCGTTCCAAGTGATATCGCAGCATTACTCCTGACAAGAGGGTCATCGTCTTTCAGCAGTGGTATCAGATGTTTTGCAGCCCTCGTATCCCCAATCGTTCCAAGTGCTCTCGCAGCACTTCTCCTGACATTAGAGTTCTCGTCTTTCAGCAGTGGCATCAGCTGCTCGAAAGCCCTCGTATCCCCAATCACTCCCAGTACTCCCACAGCACTTCCCCTAATATTAGAGTTTTCTTCTTTCAGCAGTGGCATCAGCTGCTCGAAAGCCTTCATACCCTCAATCTCTCTAAGTGTTATCGTAGCGCCCATCGTGATATAAGAGTTCTCGTCTTTCACCTGTTGCATCAGCTGCTCGAAAGCCTCCCCATCCCATATCTTTTCATGTGCTCCCGGAGCAATCGGCATTTCATAATAATAGTACTCGTCTTTCATCGATAGTACCCGATGCTTGAAAATCTTCCTACCCATAATCGCTTCAAGTGCTGCCGCAGCTCTCCAACAACTATCATGGTCCCCATCCTCCACCTTCAACAGTGGTATCAGATGTTCCACAGCCCTCTTATCTCCAACCGTTCCAAGCGCTTCCACAGCACGATTCCTGACATGAGGGTCCTCGTCTTTCAGCAGTGGTATCAGACGCTCGAAAGCCTTCCCACCTCCAATCTTTCCAAGTGCTCCCGCAGCACACCATCTGACAAAAGAGTCTTCGTCTTTCATGTTCTCTCTGATTTTATCGTCAATATCTTCGAATTGGTAATAAATATGAGAAAGGACTTCATTTGACCCTTCTCTCCATATACCCAATTCTCCACGAAGACTCAACTCGAATATTTGATTTTTTATCTCTTCAATGTCATGTGATTTGATCTCCGCTATTTCAAGATCCACTTCTGCAAGACATCTTCCGATGAGGAAGAGATCGTTGTAGAAGATGTCCTCATCACCCCCATTGTTCCATATCCGGTCTATCAACTCCTGGAATCGTTCGCTCTCCATACCTGCATAGAGTGGTATAACCTCCCGCCAGTGCGGGTCTCTCTTCCTCTCCGCAATTGTTTGAATGCCGTCTTCTTGATTTGCCAAGTGGTATGCCGTGTAATACTCCTGAAATGTGAGGTGAAGGAAGTGATACTCGTGCATGGTCAGTGGATGCAGGATTTCACTCCGAAATACCACCTCGCTCAA
The DNA here is from genome assembly GCA_030640725.1 of Methanosarcinales archaeon. Lineage (GTDB taxonomy): Archaea > Halobacteriota > Methanosarcinia > Methanosarcinales > Methanogasteraceae > Methanogaster_D. The sequence goes on from DAOWIV010000242.1 coordinate 6,516, forward strand.
AAGCTCTGTATAATGATCGTCTAACTTACCGGATATCGATCTCAAGAACTTATTCAACTCTTCCTTCCCGAAGATATGTCGAGGCGCGTTCTCCACTTCCTCAAAGTAATGGAATGCTATGTCTGCAAAGACACTGTTCACACTTATTTTACGATCGAGACTATCGACATCATGGTTGGTTATTCCTCTTCGTTCAAGCGTCTTTAAAAGTCCGATTACAGATGCCTTATAAAGGTCTACCCTTCTTGTCGGCATTTCCACCCCTGTTCCGGATTCTACAATGTTTTGATAGACAATACACTGGACTGAGAGGAGGAGCGGGTTTCTTGCCAGCATCTTGAGACGCGGGATTTGTATGTGATCTATCAGACTCTCTGCTCTCTTCTCATGGTCTAACCCCCCCTGGCTACGCATCCAGTTCCTTATGAATTCCTGTATCGCTGGGTCTGATAGCTCCACAACCTCCAGCGTTTTATCGTTCAATACGCCCCCGGTATAGCCGAACTGTCGCGATGAAAGAACATAACGGTTCAATTCTCTTTCGATATCGCCAGAAACTCCCAGTTTCCGGTCGTGTGGTATCTCATCGAAACCATCAAGGAGGAATAGTGCCTTTCGTCTTTCGTTCATATCCCTTACCATCAGGACGAACTCTTCAAACTCTTCGTCATCCAAAGGAGATCGCTTTCTGTATTGTTCGCACGCAAACTCGATGAGCGAAGTTGCTTTATTTCTTGGGTCTGCGTATTCTCCGAGTGTTATGAAAAAAGGGACCAACTCACCTTTCAGACGACCGTATGCAGCCTCCAGTGTCAGGTACTTGAGAAGCGTCGTTTTCCCGGAACCCGGGTCTCCAAGAACAACGATCCTCTGCCATTTTTCAACGGCTTTCTCCGGGTCCATCTCTTCTTTTACCTTCTCAAGATAACGTCTCTCAGTAAATAACTGGTATTCCTGACCAGCCGCCCAATCAGGCACCGCTAACCTGTGTTCCGGGTCATGAACTGTGCCAGAGATGGCAAGCTTTACGTACAAACTCTCCAGTGGGATGCTTCTGCTGACCATCGGGTTTGTTATGTATCTGAAAAAATCGTTGTTTTTTATGGATTCAACATACGCCGATATGGATGACATATTCGACTTTAAGTCAGTGGATTTACTTTTGTATATACTTAAGGGGGCAGATTCTGATGTAATTTTTGCAGGTTCCCTTTTATTTAATTCACTGATTAGTTTGCGGGCTAATTCCTCCTTGCTTTCAAAATCAATTTGCTGAAATTCATGTATTATAGGCAATTTTGAGAGTCGCGACCTATCAACACTCTTTTCTTTACAAGGTATTATATTTCCTTTTAAGCTGGGCAAACTACTCGCAAGCTCAAGTTCCCTCTTCACTTCTTCTGAACTGATCGATAGGTCAGTTATGATTACAACAAAATATTTACACGCTTCAATAATTCCATCTACAACTTTTCGCCACGGTTCATCTGTACCTATATCTTCGGGAGCCACAAAAGCCGATTGGTTTATTTTTTTAAGTGATTCTTTGACATGTTTAGCATAATCCAATCCGGTCGTTGTTTCATAACAGATAAAAACTTCCTTTACGGATTCAGAACACACGTTTGAAGGATTTTCATCATTCATAGCCATAATTATGACCTCGCACATCGTGCAATAGCCAACCACTCACAGACGCGCTGTGAATGTAATCGTCTCTCATGCACGCATGTATTCCCGCACGATTCCAGCAGATCCCTCTGATTTGAACGCCCTCATGAATGTACTCGCCTCTTCGTACGCCCGATCCTCGATTGCCGATACGGTCGCATCATCAAGAAAATAAAGCTCAGAAAAGAACTCTTTTATCGCAAATTTTCCGCTCTTGCCAAAGACCTCGATATCCCGCTTCCCTTCTGCCGCATATTTCGTAACCGTCCAGTCCCAGATCCGCTGATATAGATCAGGCTCTTCTTCTTTCAGTACATCCCAGACAAGATTCATCCAGAATGTGCCGACGTTCCCCTTGATGATGTCGCCGTGCGGGAACTGCTCTGCAATCAGATGTCGCGGCGTGCCGGTGATGCCGTGCTGCGCGATACGAACATCGAGATCGTTCTCCCGGAGCGCTTTTGCAACCTCCTTTGTTCGCGGGATGTCGATCGTGACCTGCTCGATTGGGTTGCCGTGCTCATCGAAGATGTTGCCGTGGGTGCTACCGTTTGCGATCGCAAGCACCTGCGGGTACACGCCTGCCGAATTGAGCGACGTGATGAATGCCACAGCCTCATCAGGCGTTGTCAGCACCATGCCAGAGCCGTCGGTCCGCCCGATCTCGCCGACTTCCGCCTCAAGCCCGAACTCGCGACCCTCCATCTCTGATTCTATGAACCGTGCAAGCTCGATCGTCGCATCGATGTTCGGTGCGAGCTCCTCTGCCGGAGTCCTGCCATCGAAATTGAAGAGATGTGATGCGTCGATCGCAAAACTGGTAAAACCGGCTTTGATCTGCGCTGCGATCAATTCCTTGACCGAATTAAGTTCTTCGACCGTCCCCTTCTTAACACCGATATGATCAGCGTGTAGCGCCCAGATATCGTGACCCACCTCACATGCAACCGCGCATGTCCGCATCGAGAGTTCTGCCGGGGTAAGCCCGGTGTACCCACCCTCCTGATTGCACTCCGATTTTGCCAGTTCGATCAGGACTGCGGAATCGAGATCCTTTGCAGCCCGGAAAATGCCTTTCGTGATTCCGGGGATGATTCTGGTGTTGCACGCCATGATGATGCAGTTTTTATCTTTTACAGCGTTGAATATAACCGATCCGGGTATTGGATTGCACTCCATGAAAATTCACCTCCCCCTGATTTATGTAGTTACTTGAAATTAAGTGTTTTGGAGATGCGGGGGATGGGATTCGAACCCACGAACTCCTACGAGACAGGGCCCTCAACCCTGCGCCTTTGACCTGGCTGGGCAACCCCCGCACGGGGTATGAGCACATCGGTTCTTGGAACCATTCGTTAATAAATCTATGTGCTGGTTGCGATGCCGGACCTGCGCCCTTCGGTGGTATGCGACGGTTTGCATGGGCACCATGACCCCCAACCATGCACCACAACGTTGATATGCAGCACTTTCAATACCAACAAAGAGAGGCATATATTTGACCGGCTTTGACATACACATTGGTTACGCGCACATCAGGAATCCAATTGCGCTTGCGGCGATGGCTGGCATCGTTGACTCAGGTTTTGTCAGTAAAGTTGCCATGGGGGCAGGGCTTGCGGTACTCGGTGGATACAATCTGGATGATGCGACAAACGACGCCGCAGTCCGGATCAGGGAGCGGGGGCGTGCCGAGTTTGTAACGCCTGAACCAATTGAGCATCTGAAAAGCGAGCTTGAACAACTGAAGGAAATGGAAAATCCACCAGCGATCGCACTGAACGTCCGCAGTACAGAGATGAAACCACTGCTCGAGGCGGCACTCCTTGCAAAAGAGTATGGTGCGATCCTCGAGATCGATGCGCACTGCCGGCAGCCTGAAATGACCGGCATTGGCGTGGGAGAATCTCTTCTTCGCGACCTGGATAGATTAACATCGATGATCTCCAGCGTCAGGAAGACGGGGGTTGCTCTGTGCGTGAAGACCAGGTCCGGTGTCGTTGATGATGAAGAGCTTGCAGTGGCGATCGAGCAGGCAGGCGCGGACGCAATCCATATCGATGCCATAAAACCGGGTGCAGGCGCAGATCACCGTGCGATCAGGGTGACAAGGAACGCAACCGACCTGCTTATCATTGGCAATAACTCGGTCGTGGACTTTGTAAGCGCGAAAGCGATGTTCGGACATGGTGCGGACATGGTCTCGCTTGCAAGAGCCACGTTAGAGAATCCTGACGTGATAAACACCATTGTTCAGCACGTAACCATGTTTCAGGAGCAAACCGGCTGGTATAATGCACCAAAACACATCTGCGGTGGCGGGGATGACCGAGCGCTCACTTTCTGCTGCTTACCAGTCAAACCGTGTGCGATTCATGGGGTGCTTAACAGATACGGGATGACGCCGCAGGAGTTCGCAGACCTGAAGGTAGAACTCTCACGCGGCACGCCGCTCGAACTTG